>CAYXMX010000016.1:0-38494 GCA_964466265.1 uncultured bacterium
TTTTCCCATAAAATGTCTATTGCACAGTATTTGTATTTATAATTAATTTTGGAGGCTTTGCATTACTTGGAATTAAACTAAACATTTTTGAATAGTTTATTAACGACTAGGTATAGCTGAATTAAAAGATAAAAAAATAGAATCCCGACATGCCACCGTAGCTCAGCTGGTAGAGCAACTGATTTGTAATCAGTCGGTCGGGGGTTCGAGTCCCTTCGGTGGCTCACGCTTATTAATAATGTGAAAAAGTCTGTTGGGGGAGATGGCCGAGCGGTCAATGGCAGCAGACTGTAAATCTGCCGGCGTACGCCTACGGAGGTTCGAATCCTTCTCTCCCCACAATATTGCGGGTGTAGCTCAGTTGGTAGAGCATCAGCCTTCCAAGCTGAGGGTCGCGAGTTCGAATCTCGTCGCCCGCTCAAACGCTTTTTTTAAACAAAATGAACGAGTGCCTGCCTACGTAGCTCAGTCGGTAGAGCACTTCCTTGGTAAGGAAGAGGTCACCGGTTCAAGTCCGGTCGTAGGCTCAAAAGCAAAGCGGTGATTGAACAAATAAACTTAAGGAGATCGAGAGATGTCTAAGGAAAAATTCGAGCGAACAAAGCCACACATTAATATAGGGACGATCGGTCATGTAGATCATGGGAAGACGACCTTAACGGCAGCAATAACGTTGGTACAGTCTGCCCGAGGCATGGCAGAAACGCGTTCATTTGATAGTATAGACAATGCCCCTGAAGAGCGTGAGCGTGGGATAACGATTCAGACAGCACACGTAGAATATGAGACAGAGAACCGTCATTATGCCCATGTAGATTGTCCAGGTCATGCAGATTATATCAAGAATATGATAACGGGAGCGGCGCAGATGGATGGAGCCATATTAGTGGTGAGTGCAGCAGATGGTCCAATGCCCCAGACCCGTGAGCATGTATTATTGGCCCGTCAGGTGAATGTTCCGAGTGTATTGGTATTTATGAATAAGACGGATCAGGTAGATGATCCGGAGTTATTAGAATTAGTAGAGATGGAATTGCGTGATTTGCTGAATGAGTATGAATTTCCTGGAGATGATACTCCCATCATTATGGGAAGTGCTTTAAATGCATTGAGTAATCCCGGAGATGAAGAGGCGAATAAATGCATTGTAGAATTAATGGAAGCGTGTGACAGTTTTATCCCGGAGCCAAAGCGTGATATAGACAAACCTTTTTTAATGCCGGTAGAAGATGTATTTTCCATTACAGGTCGTGGAACAGTCGGAACCGGACGTATAGAGCGTGGGATTATAAAAGTAGGTTCTGAAGTAGAAATGATCGGTATGGGAGAGCATCGTAAGACGACAGTGACGGGTGTAGAGATGTTCCGGAAACTACTGGATGAAGGTCAGGCTGGAGATAATGCCGGTTTATTATTGCGTGGAGTGAATAAGGAAGATTTAAAACGCGGGATGGTATTGGCTGCGCCGGGATCGATTACACCTCATACGAAGTTTAAAGCAAATGTTTATGTATTGAAGAAAGAAGAAGGAGGACGTCATACTCCCTTTTTTAACGGTTATCGTCCACAGTTTTATTTTCGGACCACCGATGTAACGGGTGTGGTGACATTACCTTCCGGGACTGAGATGGTAATGCCGGGAGATAATATTGAGATGAATGTAGAATTAATCACATCCATTGCCATGGATAAAGAGTTACGGTTTGCCATACGCGAAGGCGGGCGCACAGTGGGTGCGGGTGTCGTAACTGAGATTGTTGAGTAGATTATGGCTGGGAACAGCAAACGAGACATCATCCATATAGAGAGTACAGCTGGTACGGGGTATCGCTATACAATCACTAAGAGCAGACGCTTGCATCCAAGTCGGGTTGAATTTAAAAAATATGACCCAATCATTCGCAAGCACGTGATATTCAAAGAGACAAAATAACTGTAAAATCTGTGATGAATTGTTCAATCGCTAGTTATAGGAGTGTAGCTCAACTGGTAGAGCACCGGTCTCCAAAACCGGGGGTTGAGGGTTCAAGTCCTTCCACTCCTGCAAAATAGATATAAAATATTCATAGGCATAAATGATTAAGAAAACACAAAAATTTTTTAGTGAAGTTCAAATTGAGTTGAAGAAAGTTTCGTGGCTCACATGGGACGAGTTAAAAGGATCAACTTTTGTGGTGATTACTCTTTCTTTACTCATTGGTGTATTTTTATTTCTGGTAGATATTGTTCTTTCAAGAATTATGAATGTGTTACTCTAATATGGAATGGTATACACTAAGAGTTATTTCTGGTAAAGAGCGAAAAATTCGGGATAACATTTTGTACGAAGTAGAACTGGCAGGGAAACAGGAAGATATCCAGGAAATACTGGTTCCATCTGAAAATATTATCGAAATGAAGGACGGGAAAAAGAAAGTACGAAATAAAGTTTTCTTTCCAGGATATCTTCTAATCAAGATGGATATGAATAAGGAATCTCGGTATTTGGTTGAGAATACAACAGGGGTTATGAGTTATGTCGGCCCTCAAAATGAACCTACGCCTGTCAAAGCAGAAGAAATGAATCGAATTATCGGCGTCGTTGAAAGCGGGGAAGCTCGGGAAGTTATTAAAACACCTTATCGGGTAGGGGACCATGTAAAAGTGGTTGATGGTCCGTTTCTGGATTTTTCCGGATATGTACAAGATATTAATGATGACAAGCAGAAGTTAAAGGTGTCTATCAGTATTTTTGGAAGACCGACTCCTGTTGAATTGAATTATTTACAAGTAGAACTTGAAAAATAGGTATTGTCGAAATGGCAAAAAAAGAAATAGGATTTATTAAATTACAAATACCGGGTGGGCAAGCAAATCCTGCCCCTCCAGTCGGTCCTGCTTTGGGACAGCATGGCGTTAACATCATGGAGTTTTGTAAGGCATTTAATGCTGCAACTAAAGAGCAAACGGGTACCATCATTCCGGTAGAAATTAAAGTATATTCTGATAGAAGTTTTACCTATATAACCAAAACTCCTCCTGCGGCAGTTTTATTGAAAAAAGCGGCAAATATTCAAAAAGGATCAAGCGAACCCAATAGAGATAAAGTTGGTAAAATTACTGAAAATGATTTAAGGGATATTGCAGAAATTAAAATGGCCGATCTCAATGCTAACACGGTAGAACAGGCAGTTGAAATGATCCGGGGTACGGCAAAAAGTATGGGTCTTGAGGTACGATAGTTATGAAAATTTCGAAACAAAAAAAATTAGCCAATAATCAAGTGGATCGAATGAAAGAATATTCGATTGATGATGCATTGTCACTTCTGAATAAAGTAAAATATACAAAATTTGATGAAACGATCGACGTCTCTATGAATCTCGGTGTAGATCCTCGTCATGCCGAAGAAAATATTCGGGTCACAACGAGCTTGCCCCACGGAACTGGCAAAGAAGTGAGTGTTTTGGTTCTCACACGAGGTCCGAAAGAAAAGGAAGCTCAAGAAGCCGGTGCAGATTTTGTTGGCAATGACGATTACCTGGAAAAAATTAAAGGAGGATGGGCAGACGTAGACAAAATTGTTGCTACACCAGACATGATGGCTGATCTGGGCCGGTTGGGTAAAATTCTCGGACCAAAAGGTCTGATGCCAAACCCTAAAAGTGGGACAGTTACCATGGATGTAGCCAATGCTGTTAAAGAAATAAAAGCAGGAAAAGTGGAGTTAAGAGTTGATAAAAATGGAATTATTCATACAGTATGTGGTAAAACTTCATTTGATCAGTCCCAGTTAAAAGAAAATATTAAAACTATTTTTAATACGATTATAAAAGCAAAACCTGCGTCGGTTAAGGGGTCATATTTTCATAAAATGACCATATCCTCGACTATGGGACCAGGAATAAAAGTAGATATTGCAACCCTAAGGTAATCCAATGCCAAACTTAAAAAATATAAAATCAGTCGAAATGCTAAAAGATAAATTGAGTCGTGCGAATGCCATTTATTTTACAGATTATTTAGGATTGAATGTTTCAAGTATTACCAATCTTAGGAGTGAGTTTTTTAAAGCAGATGTGGAATATACTGTCGCGAAAAATACGCTGCTAAAAATTGCTGCTGCTGAAAATAAAATTGAAGGTTTAGAAGCATTCTTAAATGGTCCAACCGCAATTGCTATTTCCTATGATGAGCCATCCAGTCCGGCAAAAGTGATTAAAGCATTTGCTAAAAAACATAGCAAACCTGAAGTAAAAGGTATATTATTTGAAGGGACAGTATTATCTGGATCCGAATTTACTCGAATTGCTGATATGCCTAGTAAAACAGAATTATTATCCATGCTTGTTTCGTTGCTGCAAAGCCCGCTGACCAAGCTGGTTGGCACATTGAATGCGCCAATCGTGAATACAGTTAATGTATTAAATAGTCTAAAAGAACAAAAATCTGAGTAATTAAATTAAGGAGTGAAAGAACATGGCTGAAGTCACTAGAGCTGATGTATTAAGTTACCTCGAAACCGCAAATATGATGGAAATTTCTGATCTGATTTCAGAAATAGAAGATAAATTTGGTGTTACCGCAGCTGCACCCGTTGCTGTTGCTGTTGCACCTGCCGCCGGCGGAGAAGCTGGAGAAGCAGAAGTTAAAGATTCTTTTGATGTTGTTATTTCTGAAGTTGGTCAATCCAAAATCAGCGTAATTAAAGTTGTTCGTGCTGTCACGGATCTCGGTCTCAAAGAAGCTAAAGAATTGGTGGATTCTGCCCCAAAGGCAGTCAAAGAAGGTGTTACACAAGCTGAAGCTGATGAATTAAAAGCCAAGCTTGAAGAAGCTGGTGCAACCGTCGAGTTGAAATAAGCTATCACAAACGATTTATATCCGTACATCGTTTATTTATTCAACCGTAACAAAGGAGGCTTAATTGGGAGCCATAACTAAGAGTACGTCCGATAGAATCTCATTCTCTAAAATTCCATCAGTAGTAGATATGCCGGATCTTCTCGCGCTACAAAAAGATTCTTTTCAAGAGTTTTTACAAGAAAATGTACCAGAAGATGAGCGTTTGCCCATTGGACTTGAAGGTGTTTTTCGGAATGTTTTTCCATTGGAAGATACTCATCGTAACTACGTGTTAGAGTTTAGCAATTATTTTCTGGGTTTGCCTAAATATACACCGGGTGAATGTATTGACAGAGGGGTTACCTATTCAATTCCACTTAAAGTACGCCTCGTTCTTCATATTACTGATGAAGAGGATAAAAATAAATATGCCCAATCAATCGAACAGGAAGTTTACTTTGGTAATATTCCTTTCATGACTGAAAAAGGAACTTTTGTTATTAATGGTGCTGATCGGGTGATTGTCTCACAGCTCCAAAGATCGCCTGGCGTATTTTTTGATGAAAATATTCATCCAAATGGGACGAAGTTATACCAAGCCCGTATTATTCCATTTAGAGGATCGTGGGTTGATTTTACTACTGATATAAATGATTGTCTCTTCGCGATTATTGATCGAAGAAGAAAATTTCCCGTTACGATGCTATTAAGAGCATTGGGCTTTTCTTCAAACAAGGATATTTTTGAGGCATTTGGGACAATTAAATCTTTTGGCCTATCCGATAAAAATATTGATAATGCACTTGGATTTACATTGGTCGAAGATATTGTTGATGAATTAACGGGTGAAATTTTCTATGAAGGTGGAACAGAAGTTAATCAGGAAGTCATAGACACATTAAATGAAGCAGGCATTAAATCCATAGATGTAGTGGACGGCAATAAGAGTTTTGCGTCTATGTTGCTCATGAATACTATGGAGAAAGATCCCACTCGTAATACGGAGCAAGCTTTGAGTGTTCTGTATCAGCTGTTGCGGTCCGGCGATCCACCAAACCTTGAAACGGCACAAAAATTTATTGAGCGAATATTCTTCAGCCCTAAAAAATATGATCTGGGCCAAGTAGGGCGATACAGGTTGAATCAGCAGTTTAACCTGACTGTACCGGTAGAAAATACTGTTTTAACGATGGATGATATTATTCAGGTTCTGAAATTCTTAGTAGAAATGAGAAAAGGCGAAAGAGGACCGGATGATATTGATCATTTAGGAAATCGTCGTGTGAAAACAATTGGTGAACAGTTGACGAATCAGTTCAGTGTTGCTTTGAGCCGGATGTTGCGAACTATTTTTGAAAGAATGAACTTGCGTGAACAGGAATCCATTACTCCACAGGATTTAATTAATTCACGTGTTGTCACTACGGTTATCAATACTTTCTTTGGTACCAGCCAGCTTTCCCAATTTGGTGATCAGACGAATCCATTAGCTGAAATTACCCATAAACGACGGATTTCATCTTTGGGGCCAGGTGGGTTAACCCGGGAAAGAGCCGGATTTGAAGTTCGGGATGTCCATTATACTCATTATGGACGGTTATGCCCGATCGAGACACCTGAAGGTCCCAATATTGGCTTAATTTCTTCATTGGCTTTGTTTGCAGTGGTTAATAACCATGGATTTATTGAGGCTCCTTATCGTGTGCTTGAAAAAAAGAGCAAAAAAGCTTATGCTACCCAAAAAGTAAAATATCTATCTGCTGATGATGAAGATAGGGTAATGGTTGCGCAGGCCAATGCCGCCATGGATAAAAGCAATCGGTTGACCGATGAAATAATCCGCGGTCGAATTCGTGGAGACTTCCCAATGGTCGATCCGGCAACGGTTGATTATATGGATGTATCTCCAAACCAAATTCTAAGTGTGGCTGCTGCAATTATACCATTCCTTGAACATGATGATGCTAATAGGGCTCTGATGGGCTCTAATATGCAGCGACAATCTGTGCCGTTGATGAAACCACACGCGCCCATTGTTGGAACGGGCCTTGAGCGCAAAGTGGCTAGAGATTCCAGAACCTGTATTGCATCGCCTTGTGATGGAATAGTTGAGTATGTTGATTCTGAAAAAATTATTATCCGTTCCAATGAAGTCCCTGATGAATTGGCCCTGACAGAACATACAAACTTGATTGAAATTAGTCTGGAAAAATACCAACGAACCAATCAAAACACCTGTCACAATCAACGACCATTGGTGGGTGTCAATCAAAAAATAAAAGCGGGGGATATTATTGCAGATGGAGCTTCCAGCGATGGTGGTGAATTAGCTCTGGGGCGAAATGTTACCGTAGCCTTTATGCCTTGGCGTGGATACAATTTTGAAGATGCAATTGTTATTAGCGAACGAATGGTTAAGAATGATGCATTCACTAGCGTACATATTAATGAAATTGATCTTGAAGTGAGGGATACAAAGCGCGGAGAAGAGGAATTGACTGCAGAAATTCCAAATGTGAGTGAAGATGCAACCCGACAACTTGATGAGCGAGGTATTGTTAGAATTGGTGCAAAAGTCAAGCCGGGAGATATTCTAATTGGTAAAGTAACTCCTAAAGGTGAAACGGATCCAACTCCGGAAGAAAAATTGCTTAGGGCAATTTTTGGCGAAAAAGCCGGTGAAGTAAAGGATGCTTCAAAAACTGCAGAGCCCGGGATTAAAGGGGTTGTTATTAATACAAAACTTTTTGAGAAAAAGAAGAAAATATCCAAAAAGGAATTAAAAGTATCTATCGTTGCCTTTCAAAGAGAAACAATTGCGAAAAAACAAACTTTGAAAAAAGCAAGGGATGAAAAATTGATTACCTTACTTAAAGGGCAAATTTCTAGCGGTATCAGGGATAGATCTACCGGTAAAACACTCATTAAAAAATCAACTAAACTTACCATAAAGCGGATAAAATCGTTTGATTTGGAAAGATTTGCCCAAGATTCACCTTGGGTTGAAGACAGAGAAGTTTGGAGAAAAATCAAAACAGTATGGCGTTCCTATCGTAAAGAGTGGCAGGCTATTGAAGATTACTTAGAGCGTGAAGTATTTAAGCTTCGGGTTGGAGACGAATTACAACCAGGAATTCTTCAACTGGCGAAAGTATATGTTGCCAGCAAGCGTAAAATTCAGGTTGGTGATAAAATGGCTGGTCGACATGGTAATAAAGGGGTTGTGGCAACAATCGTACCTGAAGAAGATATGCCTTTCATGGAAGATGGTACACCCATTGATATTGTTTTAAACCCTCTTGGGGTTCCTTCTCGGATGAACCTGGGTCAGTTATATGAAACAATGCTCGGGTGGGCAGGGGAAATTCTTGGTTGTCGTTATGAAACAGCCGCTTTTGATGGCGCTTCTCCAGAAGATGTAGAAGCTGAGCTCAAAAAAGCAAACCTGCCAGAAACAGGAAAAATATCCCTAATTGATGGCCGTACAGGTGAAAAATTTGAGAATGCTGTTACGGTTGGTATGATTTATATGATGAAATTGAGTCATATGGTTGAGGATAAAATGCATGCTCGATCTACAGGACCATACTCATTAATTACTCAGCAACCGCTCGGTGGAAAGGCGCAATTTGGCGGACAACGTTTTGGCGAAATGGAATGCTGGGCGCTAGAAGCTTATGGTGCTTCCAGTACCTTGCACGAAATCTTGACCGTAAAATCTGATGATGTCGAAGGGCGATCAAAGGTATACAATGCCATTGTTCGAGGTGATGATTTGCCGGAGTTTGGTTCTCCGGAATCGTTTAGCGTGTTAATAAAAGAGCTGCAAGGCCTTGGTTTAGATATAGAACTTGAATAAGGGAGATGAAGACTTGACTTTCATTCAATCCACAAAAATCGATACAACAAAAAAATACGACTCCATTACCATTAGCTTGGCATCGCCGGAAATGATTCTGACGAGATCCTATGGAGAAGTATTAAAACCGGAAACCATAAATTATCGTTCATACAAACCAGAGAAAGATGGATTATTTTGTGAAAAAATCTTTGGACCTGTCAAGGACTATGAATGCCATTGCGGGAAATACAAAGGGATTCGCTATCGCGGAATCATTTGTGATCGTTGCGGTGTGGAGGTTACCCGTAAACGGGTTCGCCGAGAAAGAATGGGGCATATTACGCTCGCAGTACCTATTGTACATATTTGGTATTTAAGATCAATTCCAAGTAAGCTGAGTTATTTGTTAGGATTAAGCACAAAAAACCTTGAAAGGATTATTTATTACGAAGTTTATTGCATTATTAATCCTGGTGCAAGTGGTCGCGAAAAAAACGAACTTATTGATGAGGAAGAGTACTTTGACTTGGAATCAAAATATGGGTTTTATTCTGTTACGGAAGAAGAACGGGATAATGAAGATTATTTTTATGCAGCTATGGGCGGCGAAGCCATGCGAGATATGCTTGCCCGTATTAACATGGTTAAATTAAAAAATGAATTAGTTGAAATCATTAATACTTCTAAATCCAAACAAAAAAAGGCAGATGCATTAAAACGCCTTAAAGTTGTAAAAGCATTTTTACCTACTGTTGATAAGAAAAAGTTGAATAATCCTGATTGGATGGTTATATCTGTTCTGCCGGTTATGCCGCCAGAATTGAGACCACTGGTTCCTCTTGATGGAGGTCGCTTTGCTGCCAGTGATTTGAACGATCTTTACCGAAGAATTATTATTCGGAATAACCGACTAAAGCAGCTCATGGAGATTAAAGCTCCTGATGTTATTCTGCGTAATGAAAAAAGAATGCTTCAGGAATCGGTGGACGCATTGTTCGATAATAGTCGAAGGAAAACGGCTATTCGTTCCGGTACGCGCAGACCGTTAAAATCTATTTCAGATATGTTAAGAGGCAAAACGGGTCGATTTAGACAAAATTTATTAGGGAAAAGAGTAGATTATTCCGGAAGATCAGTGATTGTAGTTGGGCCTGATTTAAAATTGCACGAATGTGGTTTGCCTAAAAAAATGGCATTGGAATTGTTTAAACCCCATATGATTAATGAATTAATGAAACGCGGATTTGCCCAAACGCCTCGTGGTGCGAAATTAATGATAGAAAACAGTGATCCTGTCGTTTTCAAAGTATTAGAGTACGTTGTCAAAGGGCACCCGGTTCTTCTGAATCGTGCTCCCACACTGCACCGTTTAGGTATACAAGCTTTTCAGCCGGTATTGGTCGATGGAAAAGCCATAAAAATACATCCATTGGTTTGCGCAGCTTTTAATGCTGATTTTGATGGGGATCAAATGGCAGTCCATGTACCTCTTTCTATACAGGCGCAGATCGAAGCACGTGTTTTAATGCTTTCAAGTCACAATATTCTTCATCCTGCGAACGGAAAACCCATTGCCATTCCATCACAGGATATGGTTTTAGGTTGTCATTACTTGACTCGGCCATGCGAAGACGTAAAAGGCGAAGGTAAAAGTTTTGGCTCTTTCCAGGAATTGTTAATGGCTTATGAAAATAAAGTGGTCGATATGCACGCCATTATTAATATTAGGCATAAAGGAAAATGGTATAAAAACACAACGGTGGGTCGAGTCATATTTAATACGATTATGCCGGAAGAACTTGAATATTTTGATGGAATTATCGGTAAAACTTCCCTACAGAAAGTTGTTAATGCCTCCTATTTGTTAGCTGGGAATTTTAAAACAGTCCAATTCCTTGATAAATTAAAAGATTTAGGTTTTTCTATTGCGACGAAAAGTGGTAGCTCCATCTCTATAAGTGATATTTTAATCCCAGAGAAAAAGTATAAAATTATTGCTGACGCGACGCAGGAGGTCCTGTCGATTCAAAGCAAGTTTGATCGGCATGTCCTGACAGAAGGCGAACGCTACAATAAAGTCATTGATGTTTGGACACATGCAACCAATAAAGTGGCTGCTACTATGATGGATGAACTGAAAAAAGATTCTCAGGGCTTTAATCCTGTCTTTATGATGGCAGACTCTGGTGCAAGAGGAAGTCAGGACCAGATTAAACAGTTAGCAGGAATGCGTGGATTAATGGCAAAACCTCAAAAAACGATGACGGGAGGTAAGGGTGAAATTATTGAATCACCCATTACATCAAACTTTAAAGAAGGGCTTTCAGTATTAGAGTACTTTATTTCTACTCATGGAGCTCGTAAAGGATTGGCTGATACGGCATTAAAAACTGCTGATGCCGGGTATCTAACCCGACGATTGGTCGATGTTGCTCAGGATGTTGTTATTTACGAAACAGATTGTAGGACCATTAACGGTATTACTACTTCCGATTTAAAAGAAGGTGAAGAAATCATTGAACCACTGTCTGACCGTGTTTTGGGTCGAACCATACTCGATGATATTATTGTTGAAGGCAAAACAAAAATTAAAAGTGGCCAGTTAATCACTGAAAAAGAAGCAGAATTGTTAGACAAGTATAATATTGACAGCGTAAGGATCCGATCTGTTCTGACTTGTGAATCACTTCGCGGTGTTTGTGCAAAATGCTATGGATGGAATTTATCGACTCATAGTCGAGTAAATATGGGGACAGCAGTTGGAATCCAGGCAGCGCAAAGTATTGGTGAACCCGGAACACAGCTTACTTTAAGAACATTTCATATTGGTGGAACTGCTACACGTATTATTGAGCAGTCAGAAATGACAACTAAATATGCAGGAAAGATACGATATTCTGATGGGTTGGAAATTGCAAAAACAACAGATGAAGATGATAGTAAAGTGGCTCGTTGTATGGTCCGTCATGGTAAAATGACTGTCCTTGACTCCACCGGAAAAGAACTGAATCATTATAATGTTCCCTACGGAGCAGATGTGTTAGCCGAAGATGGAGAAACTATCAAAGCTGGATCGGTATTATTTCAATGGGATCCTTATACAGATCTGATATTAGCCAGACAAACTGGAAAAATCCAATTGAGCGATTTTATTGAGGGTGAAACCTATAAAATCGAAGCGGTCGAAGGTGGAAAGAAACAAATGGTCATTATAGAAGCAAGGGATCGACAATTAAGTCCTCATGTAGACATTGTTGATAAGAATGGAAAAATTTTATCGGGAGGCACAATTCTACCAGTAACAGCGACTCTGATTGTCAGAGAAGGTCAACAAGTAAAACGCGGCCAGACTTTAGTCAAAATTCCGAAAGATATTGGGAAAACCCGCGATATAACTGGTGGACTACCTCGTGTGGCTGAATTATTTGAAGCCAGAAAACCAAGGAACCCTGCTGTTATGAGTGAGATTGACGGAACGGTTCAATTTGGAGAGATTAAAAGAGGAATTAGAAAAATTAATGTGGTCGGGGCTGACGAAGAAGTACGAAAATATTCCATTCCATACGGTAAACACATTATTGTTCATGAAGGTGATTTTATTACAGCGGGAACTGCTTTATGTGAAGGGTCCATATCTCCAACAGACATTTTAAATATTTTAGGGCCTGGTAAAGTCAGAGAATATTTGGTCAATGAAATTCAAGAAGTTTATCGTCTGCAGGGTGTGAAAATTAATGATAAACATGTTGAAGCAATCGTACGCCAAATGATGCTAAAAGTAAATGTTGAAGATCCTGGAGACAGCAAGTTTATGCAGGGTGATCGAGTCAATAAAAGTGAGTTTTTTGAAGCAAACAGGTTACTTATGGAAATGGTTGTGGTCAAAACAGCAGGAGATTCAGATTTGGAAGTAGATTCTTTAGTGGACAAAGCTGAGTTAAGAGAAATAAATAAAGCTTTGAAAGAGAACGGCAAAGTACCGGCAACTTCACGGAAACCGAGACCAGCGACGTTTAAACCCTTGTTAATGGGAATCACTCAGGCATCATTGAATACAGAAAGTTTTCTTTCAGCGGCTTCTTTTCAGGAGACGACTCGTGTTCTGACAGATGCAGCTGTGGAGTGTAAGACAGACTATTTGCGTGGATTAAAAGAAAATATTGCTGTTGGCCGTTTAATACCTGCAGGTACGGGAGCGCCTGGCTTTAAGAATATTCTTGTAGAAGATCCTGACTCTCTGGTGACTGAAGAGTCCGTAGAAAAAGCAGTCAATTAATTAAGAATAAGAAACAAAATATATTACCAAAAAGCAATTGACTGAAAAACTAAATAAATGGTAATTTTGCAGGCTTTTTAGGAACTGATATGCCGACGATAAATCAATTAATAAGAAAAGGACGTAAAGTTGTAACGAAAAAGACGTCTACACCTGCCTTAACGGGCAACCCTCACAAGAGAGGGGTATGTACACGCGTCTATACAACTACGCCCAAAAAACCAAACTCTGCTCTACGGAAAGTGGCGCGTGTTCGTTTAACGAACGGTCGTGAAGTGAATGCTTATATCCCAGGTGAGGGACATAATCTCCAGGAGCACTCTATTGTTTTGATTGAAGGTGGGCGTGTAAAAGATTTACCTGGTGTAAGATATCATATTGTCAGGGGGACGTTAGATACGGCAGGCGTATCAGATCGTAAAACCAGCCGCTCACGTTACGGCGCTAAAAAACCAAAATAAATATATATGAGACGAAGAAGACCAGAACGAAGACAAATTTTACCTGATCCGGTTTATAATAACCTTTCAGTGGCAAAATTTATTAACTACTTGATTAAGGGTGGGAAAAAGGGCGTAGCTGAAATGATTTTTTATTCTGCTATGGATTCTATTAAAGATAAAACCAAGACCGATGGATTTAAAATTTTTGAAAAAGCGATTGAAAAAACATCTCCTATGGTTGAGGTAAAGTCAAGGAGAATTGGTGGAGCAACTTATCAGGTGCCGATTGAAGTTCCCCTAAGACGTAGATTCTTTTTAGCGTCTCACTGGATTATAAATGCGGCTAAGGGCAGAAAGGGTAAGCCAATGGCTGATCGTCTCGCGTTAGAATTAATCGCGGCAGCGAATGAAGAAGGTGGAGCAATCAAGAAGAAAGACGATACTCATCGCATGGCCGCAGCTAATAAAGCATTTGCTCATTTTCGTTAAGTTTTAAATCATGAAGTATATCCCATTAAATAGAGTTCGAAATATTGGTATTATGGCGCATATCGATGCCGGAAAGACGACTTTGACAGAACGGGTACTCTATTATACCGGGCGCACGCATAAAATCGGCGAAGTTCATGAAGGGGGAGCTGCGATGGACTGGATGGAGCAGGAAAAGGAGCGTGGTATCACGATTACTTCTGCTGCGACCACTGCCATTTGGAATGATCATCGTATTAATATAATCGATACGCCTGGGCATGTTGACTTTACTGTGGAAGTTGAGAGATCTCTACGGGTATTGGATGGTGCTTGTGCTGTTTTTTGTGCAGTAGGTGGTGTTGAACCACAAAGTGAAACTGTATGGCGACAAGCGGATAAGTATAACGTACCTCGAATTGCATTTGTAAATAAAATGGATCGAGTCGGTAGTGATTTTTATGATGTTTTAGAAAATATTAAAAAACGACTTGGAGCCAATCCGCTTCCTATTGTTATTCCTATCGGGGCCGGGGATATGTTTACTGGTATTATTGATCTTCTATCCATGCAGGCCATACTTTATAATGAATCATCATTAGGTGCTCGTTTTGAGTATAGTGAAATTCCTCAAGATATGATGGAAGATGCTAAAAAGTGGCGTCACCATCTTATCGAAGAAACTGCTATGTACGACGAACAGTTAATGGATAAATATCTAAATGGAGAAAAAATTTCTGTCGACGAAATAAAAGCGGCGGTTCGGAAGGGCTGTATCGATAATACATTTATCCCTACGCTCTGTGGATCTGCCTTTAAAAATAAAGGTGTCCAGAGGTTACTGGATGCTGTAGTTGATTTTATGCCTTCACCTAAAGATATTGGAGAAGTCCAAGGATTAGATCCGTCTGACTCAGACGTAACTTTGGTTCGAAATTCCGATCCAGAGGAGCCATTTAGTGCTCTGGCTTTTAAAATCATGACCGATCCATATGTTGGGAAGTTAACGTATATGCGCGTTTACTCTGGAAAGTTAGACAAGGGGTCTTATATCTATAATGCAAACACTGGAAAGAGAGAACGGGTCAGTCGTATTTTATTAATGCATGCCAACAAACGTGAAGAATTGGACGGAGTAAAAGCGGGTGAAATTGTTGCAGCTGTCGGTTTAAAAAATACGTTTACCGGAAATACTCTTTGTTCAGAGGATAAACCCATAATATTGGAATCAATGGATTTTCCGGAACCTGTCGTGGCAGTGTCCATTGAGCCTGCTTCTAAAGCAGATCAAGAAAATTTATCAAAAGCATTAGTAAAGCTTGGTGAGGAAGATCCTACATTTAAGGTTTCTATTAATCATGATACCGGACAAACGATTATTGCCGGAATGGGTGAATTGCATTTAGATATTCTGGTTGATCGTCTTTTAAGAGAGTTTAATGTTCAGGCTAATGTGGGACGACCTCAGGTAGCTTATACTGAAGCTATTACTAAACGAGTTGAAAATGTCGAGATGAAATTTATCCGCCAATCAGGTGGACGGGGTCAATATGGTCATGTTGTTATAAACGTTGAACCAAATGAACCTGGTAAAGGGTATCATTTTGAAAATAAAATTGTAGGTGGCGTTATTCCTCGAGAATATATTCCTTCTGTTAGCAAAGGGATGGAAGAGGCCATTAAAAATGGTATTATCGCCGGTTACCCAATAGAAGATATAAGGGTTGAGTTAATTTTTGGATCTTATCATGACGTCGATTCCTCTGAAATGGCTTTTAAAATTGCTGGATCCATGGCGGTTCAAGAAGCATGCCGAAAAGCTAAACCTGTCTTGATGGAACCCATTATGAAAGTGGAAGTGATTGTCCCCGGCGAATATCTGGGTGATGTGATGGGTGATATTAATTCCAGAAGGGGGAATGTTCAGGGAATGAACCAAAGAAAAGACGCTCAGGTGATTGATGCATTGGTTCCTTTGAGCAGTATGTTTGGGTATGTGACAGATTTAAGATCATTGACGCAAGGAAGAGCTGTTTTTCACATGGAGTTTGCCGAGTTCAGGCAGGTTCCTGCGAGTGTGGAAGCAGAAATTATTGAAAAAGTACATGGAAAAGCTTCATAAGCAAACGTAGCGGAGTAAAAAGATGTCTAAGGAAAAATTCGAGCGAACAAAGCCACACATTAATATAGGGACGATCGGTCATGTAGATCATGGGAAGACGACCTTAACGGCAGCAATAACGTTGGTACAGTCTGCCCGAGGCATGGCAGAAACGCGTTCATTTGATAGTATAGACAATGCCCCTGAAGAGCGTGAGCGTGGGATAACGATTCAGACAGCACACGTAGAATATGAGACAGAGAACCGTCATTATGCCCATGTAGATTGTCCAGGTCATGCAGATTATATCAAGAATATGATAACGGGAGCGGCGCAGATGGATGGAGCCATATTAGTGGTGAGTGCAGCAGATGGTCCAATGCCCCAGACCCGTGAGCATGTATTATTGGCCCGTCAGGTGAATGTTCCGAGTGTATTGGTATTTATGAATAAGACGGATCAGGTAGATGATCCGGAGTTATTAGAATTAGTAGAGATGGAATTGCGTGATTTGCTGAATGAGTATGAATTTCCTGGAGATGATACTCCCATCATTATGGGAAGTGCTTTAAATGCATTGAGTAATCCCGGAGATGAAGAGGCGAATAAATGCATTGTAGAATTAATGGAAGCGTGTGACAGTTTTATCCCGGAGCCAAAGCGTGATATAGACAAACCTTTTTTAATGCCGGTAGAAGATGTATTTTCCATTACAGGTCGTGGAACAGTCGGAACCGGACGTATAGAGCGTGGGATTATAAAAGTAGGTTCTGAAGTAGAAATGATCGGTATGGGAGAGCATCGTAAGACGACAGTGACGGGTGTAGAGATGTTCCGGAAACTACTGGATGAAGGTCAGGCTGGAGATAATGCCGGTTTATTATTGCGTGGAGTGAATAAGGAAGATTTAAAACGCGGGATGGTATTGGCTGCGCCGGGATCGATTACACCTCATACGAAGTTTAAAGCAAATGTTTATGTATTGAAGAAAGAAGAAGGAGGACGTCATACTCCCTTTTTTAACGGTTATCGTCCACAGTTTTATTTTCGGACCACCGATGTAACGGGTGTGGTGACATTACCTTCCGGGACTGAGATGGTAATGCCGGGAGATAATATTGAGATGAATGTAGAATTAATCACATCCATTGCCATGGATAAAGAGTTACGGTTTGCCATACGCGAAGGCGGGCGCACAGTGGGTGCGGGTGTCGTAACTGAGATTGTTGAGTAGAGGAAATATAGTGGCTAATCAAACAATTCGAATCAGTCTTAAAGCATACGATCATCATCTGTTGGATAAATCAACAGAAAAGATTGTTAAGACAGCTAAATCAACTGGAGCAGTTATATCCGGCCCCATTCCTATGCCTACGAAACGAACAATTTACACTGTTTTACGTTCCCCCTTTGTAGACAAGAAATCCAGAGAACAATTCCAATCAAAAATTCATAAGCGGGTTGTAGATATTTTGAATTCAACACCAAAAACGGTCGAATCATTAATGAAGCTTGATCTTCCAGCAGGCGTAGATATCCAAATTAAGGTCTGATTATGAAAGGTTTAATTGGAAAAAAGATTGGTATGACTCAGATATTTAATGAGGAAGGCACAGTGACTCCTGTTACAATAGTGAATGCAGGTCCTTGTGTGGTTACCCAAATTAAAACAGAAGAAAAAGATGGATATTCTGCTGTTCAACTGGGATTTGAAGAAATAAAAGAAAAGCACGCCAATAAACCAAAAATGGGTCTGTTTTCAAAAATAAAGACAACCCCTAGGAAAATGTTGGTAGAGTTTGAACCTATATCCAATTATAATTATAAAGTTGGGCAGGCATTTGGCGCATCTATATTTAAGGAAGGTGATGTGGTCAATGTGACAGGTACTTCAAAGGGTAAGGGTTTTACTGGTGTTATTAAGCGGCATGGATTCAGCCGGGGGCCGGTGACTCATGGCCAAAGGGAATATTTACGTTCACCAGGCTCCATCGGTCAGGCATCGGATCCATCCAGAGTATTTAAGGGAATGAAAATGGCCGGACATAGCGGTGTTGAAAAGGTCACGGTTCAACACCTTGAAATTGTTAAAGTGGATAGTGATAATAATCGCCTGTTTATAAAAGGGGCAATCCCGGGTGTCAATAACAGTTACGTCCTGGTAAAGAAATAATTATGGAACTGCAAGTATTTAAGCAAGATGGTAGCAAAGCTACAAAAATGAAGTTAGACGAATCTGTATTTGGAATGGTTCCGAATGAGGATGTTGTATTTAGAGCAGTCCAATCCGAATTAACCAATAGTCGTCAAGGAACTCATTCCACAAAAAGTAGAGGAATGGTAAGAGGTGGTGGCCGTAAACCCTGGAAACAGAAAGGTCGCGGAGTGGCTCGTGCCGGTTCTACACGTTCTCCGTTATGGCCTGGTGGTGGAACGGTATTTGGTCCTCAACCTCATGGATATTCCTACAATTTACCTAAGAAGATGAAAATATTGGCTCGTCGGTCAATTTTATCATACAAAGCGAGTCATGATGGTTTGATGATTGTGGATGAAATCAATGTAGATCATCCAAAAACAAAAGAATTTATGAAAATTTTAAACGGATTAAAGATTGCAGATAAAAAAGTAACTGTTTTATTGGGTGAATCGAAATCGGATGTTTTTCTTGCCGGAAGAAATATACCCAATGTGGCAATCATAGAAGCAAAAGATGCAAGCACGTATGATTTGATAGACTGTAATGTGATATTGGCTGAAAAATCGGGCGTGGATGCTTTAACAGAACAATTATTGGTGAAATAATGTCCACAAGAGAAATACTAATTAAACCTTTATTCACTGAGAAAATCAGCAGATTAGAAGATATAGAACGCAAATATGCCTTTCAAGTTGAAAGGTCTGCCAATAAAATAGAAATTAAATCGGCAGTTGAAAAACGTTTTGATGTGGAAGTAGAAAAAGTGGCAACTTTGAATCGTCTAGGAAAAGCAAAGCAGATGTCAGTGCGCAGTGGGGGTAGGACCATCCGAACCAATGGACGCAGATCTGACTGGAAGAAAGCGATCATTACATTAAAAGAAGGTTCGAGTATTGACCTGGTTGGCGGAGAAGTTTAATCATGGGTGTTAGATCTATTAAACCAACAACACCGGGTAATCGTTTTGCCTCTCGTCCGGATTTCTCGGAAATAACCAAAAGTACTCCGGAAAAAAGCTTAACGGTTGCTAAAAGAAAAACAGGTGGTCGTAATAATAACGGCAGAATCACTTCCAGGCGTCGGGGCGGAGGTCATAAACAGCGTTATAGAATTATTGATTTTAAGCGAAGTAAGCATGATGTCCCTGCAAAAGTTTCAACCATAGAATATGATCCTAACCGGTCTGCAAATATCGCATTATTGATATATGCAGATGGCGAAAAACGGTATATACTGGCTCCTTTTGGTATTAAGGTAGGAGATACAGTTCTTTCAGGGGAAAATGCTCCTTTAAGAGTTGGCAATGCATTGCCATTAAAAAAGGTACCCACAGGTATGTTTGTTCATAATATTGAACTTATTCCCGGCAGAGGCGGACAAATGGTTCGTAGCGCTGGTGCTTCGGCTCAAGTGATGGCGAGAGATGGTGGACTTACAACCGTTAAGCTTCCCTCTAATGAAGTGCGTATGGTTCGTGATAATTGTTATGCTACCCTTGGTGAAGTCGGGAATAAATCCCACGAACAAGTCGTATCCGGTAAGGCAGGACGTTCCCGCTGGTTAGGTATTCGCCCATCTGTTAGAGGGGTTGCCATGAATCCAGTTGACCATCCAATGGGTGGAGGTGAAGGTAAATCGTCTGGTGGTCGGCATCCAACGACCCCTTGGGGTAAACCAACAAAAGGTTATAAAACGCGGAAGAAAAATAAAAAGTCAAATGATTATATTATAAAGAGGAGAAAATAGGATGCCAAGATCTCTAAAAAAAGGTCCATTTATTGATGAAAAACTCCTTAAAAAAGTTGTTACGATGAATGAAAGCGGGAAAAGGCGAGTTATTAAAACATGGTCAAGACGATCAATGATAACGCCTGATTTTGTTGGACATACATTTGCAGTTCATAATGGAAATAAATTTATACCGGTATATATTTCAGAAAATATGGTTGGCCATAAATTGGGTGAATTTTCACCAACGAGAATATTTAGAATGCATTCGGGAGATAGAAAGAAATAATGGAAGCTCAAGCCTGCAGTCGATACATTAGGCAGTCGCCTCGCAAGATTCGAATCGTAATGAATGAGATTCGAGGGAAAAAAGTTGGCGATGCGTTAAATTATTTACATTTTTCACCTAAAAAAGCAGCGGTTGTAATCGAAAAAACCATTCGTTCAGCCGTCAATAATCTATTACAAAGCGCTGATGATACTAATATTGATCCGGATGGATTGATCGTTTCAAAAGCATTTGTCGATGGTGGTCCACATATGAAGCGAATTCGTGCGGCATCAATGGGGAGAGTTTCTCGTTTAAATAAACCAACCAGTCACGTTACTGTCATAGTAAGTGACCAGTAAGGAGTTATTTTGGGTCAAAAGACACATCCAATAGGTTTTCGTTTAGCTGTAAATAAAAATTGGCGATCCAATTGGTTCGCTGATAAATCATTTGCGCACAACCTTGAAGAAGATGTTAGAATTAGAAAATATATCAAATTACGCCTACCGAATGCTGGGATATCGAGAGTTGAAATTAACCGGACTTCTAAAGTGGTAACGGTAACTATATTAACGGCACGACCAGGTATTGTGATTGGTAAGGGTGGTGAAGAAGTTGGTCGATTGAAACAAGAAATAAATCAATTAACAGAGAAAGATGTTCAAATTAATATTTCTGAAGTAAAACGACCTGAATTAGATGCAGCGCTGGTTGGGTCAAATATCGCTCACCAACTTGTAAAGAAGATTTCTTATCGACGGGTAGTTAGTAAAGCAATCCAGTCTACGATGAGAATGGGTGCGCAAGGAATTCGTATTAATGTAGCTGGCCGATTGGGTGGAGCAGAAATCGCTAGAAGTGAAAAATTTCACGAGGGAAGAGTTCCTCTTCATACGCTTAGGGCAGATATTGATTATGCTCTTATCGAAGCGCAGACAGCTTATGGTATTATTGGAATTAAAGTGTGGATTTGTAACGGGAAATCGAATTAAGAGTTCATTATGTTAGAGCCAAGAAAAGTAAAATTTAGACGTCACCATCGGGGAAACAGACGCGGAATGGCACAAAGAGGTAACCATGTGGCATTTGGAAGTTATGGTTTAAAAGCTATGGAGCCCGGCTGGGTTTCTGCTCGTCAGATTGAATCGGCGCGTATTACGATATCCCGGGTAGTGCGAAAAACGGGTAAAATGTGGATTAGAATATTTCCGGATAAACCGATTACCAAAAAACCAGCTGAAACTAGGATGGGAAAAGGAAAAGGAACCCCAGAGTATTGGGTATCTGTTGTTAAACCTGGTCGCATTTTATTTGAAGTGGAAGGCGTGGATCGTGAGTTGGCAGAGTTAGCGTTCAGAAATGCATCCCATAAATTACCGATTAAAACCAAACTTGTTGAGCGGAAAGAAGGATAATGAAGCGTTCAGAATTAAATGAGATGAATACGTCTGAGTTAGAAGTAAAATTATCTGAGAATGTGGAAGCATTGCAAAATTTGAGATTTCAAAAATCATTACAGCAATTAGAAAATCCAATTCAAATAAAATATTTAAGAAAAGAAATAGCACAAATTAAAACAGTATTGAACGAATTATCTAAGGGGATTCGCGATACAAAAGGTGTTCAATAATTATGGAACGTAAAAAGCAATATCTCACCGGTGAAGTCGTGAGTACAAAAATGGATAAAACAGTTGTAGTCAAAGTGACCAGACGAATTCCCCATAAGGTTTATAAGAAAATTATTAATGACACAAAAAAATATTTGGTTCATGTTGCCAGTGTTAAACCACAAATGGGAGATATGGTACGTATTTCTTCAACCAGGCCTATCAGTAAACAAAAACGCTGGCAGGTATGTGAAATAATTCGAGAATCAGTAAAGGTTGGATAAGAAAAGTGATTCAGCAAGAAACACGATTAAGGGTAGCGGACAATTCAGGAGCAAAAGAAGTTCTTTGCTTCAAGATTATCGGCGGTTCAAAAAGAAGATATGCAACTGTGGGTGATATTATTGTCATAACGGTTAAAAACGCCATTCCGGGTGGAATGGTTAAAAAAGGTGAAGTCTCAAGAGCAGTTGTGGTTAGAACAAGCAAAGAAATTCGAAGAAAAGATGGCTCTTATATTCGTTTTGATGATAACGCTGCTGTTCTGTTAAGTAATGCAGGAGAACCCAGAGGAACTCGGATATTCGGACCGGTGGCCAGAGAACTGCGTGATAGTGGATATATGAAAATTATTTCAATGGCACCGGAGGTACTCTAATGCATATTAAAAAGAATATGATCGTACAGGTGATTAGTGGCAACCATAAAGGTTCTGAGGGAAAAGTTCTTTATATATTTCCAAAATCAGAGAAAGTTATTATTGAAGGGGTTAATCTTATTAAAAGAGCCACACGTCCCAGTCAGGAAAATCCGGCCGGTGGGTTTGTTGAAAAAGAAGCACCTTTACATATTTCAAATGTATTGCCGGTTCATAAAGGAAAAACCACCCGCATTGGATATAAAACATTGGAAAATGGAAAAAAAGTCCGTATTGCCGTTAAAACAGGAGATGAATTAGAATAATGGCTACCAAAAAACCAACTAAAGTTTCAACAAAGAAGAAACAAGCACCAAAAATTTCACCTAAAAAAATTATTAAAAAGAATAATCACTACAGTCCAAATCTGAAGAGCCTATATACCGAAAAGCTGGTTCCTGAATTAATGAAACGATTTGGGTATAGTAATACGATGGAGGTACCACGTATTACCATGATATCATTAAATGTTGGTATCGGGGATGCAAAAACAAATCCAAAAGCATTAGAGAACGCGGTAGAGGAATTAACAAAAATTACAGGTCAAAAAGCGGTCGTTACCCGTGCAAGGAAAGATATTTCAAATTTTAAAATCAGAGTTGGTTTTCCTGTCGGCTGTAAAGTGAATTTAAGAGGAAACAGAATGTATGAATTTTTTGAAAGATTGATTTCCATCGCTTTACCTCGTACTCGGGATTTTAATGGTTTGTCTTTTAAGTCTTTTGACCGGAAAGGAAACTATTCTTTTGGTGTGAAAGAACAAATAATTTTTACTGAAATTGATTATGATAAGGTAGACTCAATCCGAGGAATGGATATTGCAATTACAACCACAGCAAAGACAGATGATGAAGCATATTGGTTGTTAAAAGGATTTGGATTTCCATTAAGAGATAAACCTGTCAAACAAGAAGAAATTTCTGAGGCGGCCTAATGGCAAAAAAATCACTGATTGTAAAAGCAAAAAAGAAACCTAAATTTTCAACCAGAGGATACAACCGATGTTTTAATTGCGGTCGGCCCGACGGATATTTGAGAAAATTTGGTTTATGCAGAATTTGTTTTCGTGAAATGGCATTAAAGGGTGAAATCCCGGGCATAACAAAAGCAAGTTGGTAAGGAGAATTAATTAAATGAGTATGACAGATCCAATTGCAGATTTGTTAACACGTATTCGTAATGGTTTACATGCTAAAAAACATTGGGTAGATATCCCTTCTTCCAATGAAAAGAAGCGCATTCTGTACATATTAAAAGAAGAAAAATATATCGAAGATTTTATTCTCATCGATGATAAAGGTAAAATGCAAATTCGTATTTTTCTAAAATATGATTTTCAGGGTAGACCTGTTATAGAAGGAATTGTTAGAATAAGTAAACCAGGATTAAGAGTTTATAAAAATCGAAAAGAGTTACCTCGTGTACTTGATGGATTGGGTATATCTATTTTATCAACATCCAAAGGCATTCTCTCGAATAAGACTGCAAAGAGAATGGGCGTGGGTGGTGAAGTAATCTGCAACGTTTGGTAAGAATATGTCAAGAATAGGAAAAGAACCGGTCGCTATCCCAGAAGGGGTTAATGTAACCATTAATCAGAATGAAGTGTTAGTAAAAGGGGTTAAAGGTGAGTTAAAAATGAATATTCATCCGGATATGACTGTAGATCAGAAAGATGGACTTATTCATGTTACCAGGCCAACTGACTTTAGGAATCATCGTTCTTTACATGGGACTACTAGGGTGCTGATTTCCAATGCCATCAAAGGAGTCTCTGATGGATTCACAAAAGAATTAGAGATCAGAGGAGTCGGTTATCAAGCGAACATGCAGGACAATCGTTTAGTTATGCAGCTAGGGTTTTCCCATGATATTGTTTTCAATCCCCCTGTAGGAATTGATATTACAGCAAATAGAACTACAATATCTGTCGCAGGCATTGATAAGCAGCTGGTAGGTGAAGTTGCAGCGAAAATTAGATCATTTAGAAAGCCTGAACCTTATAAAGGAAAAGGGATTAGATATAAAGATGAATATGTACGTTCCAAACAAGGTAAAACAGTCGGAGGTGGTGACTGATCATGGGTCAAAGTAAGGTTAAAAATGTCCGGTTTAAACGCAGACGGAACCGGAGTAAAAGAGATAACCGTTTTCATCCTGAAAGATTTCGTCTTGTCATTAATCGAAGTTTGAAAAATATTTCTGCTCAAATTATAGATGATGACCGTGGTGAAACATTGGCCGCAGCATCTACGCTGGATAAAATTTTGCAAGCCAAATTAAAAAAAGCAAGTAGTAAAGTAGAACAGAGCTCAATTGTGGGCGAACATTTGGCTTTGAAAGCCATTGATAATAAAGTTGATAAAGTAGTATTTGACCGAAATGGATTCCCTTATCACGGACGTGTGAAAGCATTAGCAGAAGGCGCCCGTAAAGGCGGATTGAATTTCTAAAGGAGTTTGAATTGGCAATTATTAATCCAGCTGAATTAGATCTACGCGAAGAGACCGTCGTCAGAATCAACCGTGTTGCAAAGGTAACCTCGCGCGGTAAAAGGTTTCGATTTTCAGCATTAGTTGTAGTGGGTGATGGTAAAGGTCATGTAGGCATTGGTCTTGGAAAAGCAAATGAGGTAATGAGTAGCATTACAAAAGCAAAAGATAACGCCAAAAGAAATATTTTTAAAGCATCGATTATTAATGAAACGATTCCCCATAAGATTACAGGAAAACATGGAGCAAGTCGTGTTATGCTTAAACCGGCATCACCCGGTACCGGCATTATCGCCGGCGCAGCGGTGCGATCGGTCATGGAACAAGTGGGAGTTCATAATATCCTGACTAAACGGTATGGTTCAAACAATGTGCTTAACGTTGTCAAAGCAACTGTAGATGCACTTCAACATTTACAAGATGCAGTTTCCGTTGCAAATAAACGTGGTATCACTATTAAAGAAGTATTTAATTAAAATGGCAAAAAAAGAAAAAGAAAAACGTCTGAGAGTTACGCAAAGGCGTAGTCGCATCGGTCGTTTACCTAAACACAGACTAACGTTAGATGCAATGGGGTTAAGGAAAATAAATCAAACGGTCGAATTACCTGACAATCCGATGATTCGGGGAATGATTAAAAGTGTCTATTTTTTAGTAAAAGTTGAGGAAATTTAATGAAATTGGGAGAATTAAAACCGAGTAAAGGCGCCACCTCTGGTACCAAGCGCCGTGGACGCGGTCCGGGAACAGGTCTGGGGCGAACTGGAGGAAGAGGTGAAAAAGGGTATCATTCCAGAAGCGGAAGTAAAACACTCACTTGGTTTGAAGGTGGACAGATGGCCTTGGCTAGACGGTTACCCAAAAGAGGCTTTTCTAATAAACTCTTTAAAAAATCATTTCAAGTAGTAAATCTATCAGATATTGAAAAATTAAATATTAAAAATATTGATGCTCAGGTTCTGGCTGAAAGTGGGTTGGTGAGATCTGCATTGCAACCGGTTAAAATTTTAGCAAAAGGTGATGTTACTAAGGAATATAACGTGATCGCAAGCGCGTTTAGTGAAACGGCAAGAAAAAAAATTGAAAAAGCAGGTGGATCTGTTACAATACAATGATCGATAAGATAAGAAACGTTTTTACCATCCCTGAACTCAGGAAAAGAATCCTATTCACTTTCGGAATCTTAATTGTTGTCCGATTAGGGGCGCATATACCTATTCCGGGGATTGATGGTGATGCCTTGCATTCTGCATTCCAAAATATGCAAAATACACTTTTTGGTCTCTTTGATATGTTTGCCGGAGGTGCATTCCAAAAAGCGACATTATTCGCCTTAGGAATTATGCCATACATTTCTGCATCCATTATGATTCAATTAATGGGTACAGTTGTCCCTTACTTCCAGCGCCTACAAAAAGAAGGTGAACCTGGAAGGAAAAAAATCACTCAAATCACTCGATATGGCACAGTGCTTATCGCCATATTCCAAGCTTATAGTGTAACCATATTTCTTGAATCAATGACAGCAAATTCTTCTGCCGGAACTATCTCGGTTGTCACTCATCCCGGGTTTGGATTTAAGTTTGTAGCAATAATCAGCATTGTAACCGGAACGATGTTATTGATGTGGTTAGGGGAACGAATTACCGAACGAGGTATTGGTAATGGAATTTCACTGATCATTATGATCGGTATTATGTCCAGACTACCTAATGTCATTATTAAAGAAGTTACGTTGATTAATGAGGGTGTAAGGAATTTACTGTCAGAAGTAATTCTATTGGGGATTATGTTTGTTATTATCGCTTTTGTGGTGTATTTAACTCAGGGAACACGAAAAATCCCTGTGCAGTATGCAAAACGTGTGGTAGGTCGCAAAGTTTATGGTGGGCAATCTACTCATATTCCTATGCGCGTAAATACTGCTGGCGTGATGCCTATTATTTTTGCCCAAGCGATTATGTTTTTACCCAGCACCATTGCCATGTTTTTTTCCGGTAGTGATTTTATGCAAACGGTCATGCGTTGGTTTTCGTTCGATCACCCATTTTATTGGGCTGTCTTTGGTACAATGATAGTATTTTTCACCTATTTTTATACAGCCATAGCTTTCGACCCCATTCAAGTATCGACACAAATGAAACAACAAGGCGGATTTATTCCCGGTATTCGTCCTGGTAAAAAAACGGCTGATTATATAGATAATATTTTAACCAAAGTGACTTTGCCAGGCTCATTTTTTCTGGCATTTATTGCTATATTTCCTTATATATTAATGAAGGTTATGAATGTCGGTTATGATTTAGCTTCATTTTTTGGCGGTACTAGTTTATTGATTATTGTTGGGGTTGCATTAGATACACTCCAACAGGTAGAGTCTCATTTACTTATGCGTCATTATGATGGATTTTTAACCAAAGGCAAAATACGTGGACGGAGGCGAATGTAATGGTGAGGGTTCGTTCAGAACGGGAGATTAATTTAATTGCTGCCAGCTCACAAATAGTGGCTGATACTTTGGATATGTTGAGTAACCATATTAAACCTGGTGTTCAATTACTGGAATTGGATTCATTGGCTGAAGAATTTATCCGTTCTAAAGGGGCCAGACCTGCTTTTAAGGGATATATGGGATATCCAGCGACGTTATGTATTTCAATTGATGATGAAGTAGTTCATGGAATCCCGAACAGTAGGGCGTTAGATGATGGGCAAATTGTAGGATTTGATTGTGGCGCAGAAAAAAATGGTTATTACGGCGACTCAGCAAGAACATATGCTGTCGGTAAAATTTCCAAAGAAAAAATGAAACTGATGAATGTTACAGAAAAATCACTGATGATTGGCATAAAAGAAGCGAAAATTGGCAATTATGTTTCAGATATAGGTCATGCCATCCAGTCTTTTGTTGAAGCAGAAGGTTTTTCAGTTGTGCGTGAATTAGTGGGTCATGGAATCGGAACGGCTCTTCATGAAGACCCTCAAGTCCCCAATTATGGAATTCCTAAACAGGGGATCCAGTTAAAAAAGGGCATGTGTTTAGCTATTGAACCTATGATTAATATCGGATCTAAAGATGTATATACAGACCAAGATGGATGGACAGTCAGGACGAAAGATGGTCATGCATCAGCCCATTTTGAGCATACAATTGCTATTATGGAAGACGGACCAATGATTTTAACCAATGGTAAGGCTTAATGGCAAAAGAACAACCCATAACAGTAGATGGAATTATTAAAGAAACATTGCCAAATGCAATGTTTCGAGTTGAGATTGAAATTGGTGATATTAAACATGAAGTACTGGCTCATGTTAGTGGTAAAATGCGGATGCATTTTATAAAAATATTACCAGGAGATATGGTGACATTGGAAATTTCACCGTATGATTTGAGCAGAGGTAGAATTGTTTACAGACAAAGATAGGTATTATGAAAGTACGTCCATCAGTTAAAAAATTATGTTCTAAGTGCAAGATTATAAGACGAAAAGGTGTCGTTTTAGTAATTTGTGAGAATCCAAAACATAAGCAGAGACAAGGTTAGGAGTTAGAATTGGCTCGTATTGCTGGTATAGATATTCCGCGAGATAAAAAAGTCGCATATTCTCTTCGATATATTTATGGTATTGGTTTAGCAAAAGCGAAAGAAATTTGCGCTGAAGCTAAAGTGGATGAGAATATTCGTGTAAGAGATCTAAAAGAAGATCAAGTAATTGCTATTCGCGATGCAATTAATAAATTAGAAATTAAAGTTGAGGGTGAAGTTCGTTCAGAAATGGCCATGAATATCAAGCGCCTAAAAGATGTAGGATCCTATAAAGGAGTCCGGCATCGCCGTGGTTTACCGGCGAATGGACAGCGAACTAAAACCAACGCCAGAACCCGTAAAGGTAAAAAACGAACCATAGGTTTGGGTAAAGGAAGGGCTTAATCAATTGGCTAAACAAAAAGTAACTAAGAAAAAATCGAAGAAAAAAATTGTAGAACCAAACGGTGTTGCTCACATAAAGGCAACATTTAATAATACCCATGTAACATTAACAGACTTATATGGAAATGTGATTGCCTGGTCTACTGCAGGAACTTCCGGATTTAAGGGATCCAGGAAAAGTACAGCCTATGCAGCAACAATGGCAGCAGAAAAAGTGGCAAAAGAAGCCTTATCCATGGGATTATTAAAAATAGATGTGAAAGTAAAAGGACCTGGCTCCGGTAGAGAATCAGCCATTCGGGCATTGGCAGTAGCCGGGTTAGAGGTATTATCAATTCGTGATGTGACACCCTTACCTCATAACGGATGTCGTCCACCAAAGAAACGTCGGGTATAAACAGAGTAAAATTTATGGCAAAAATGAAATCACCCAGGGGAAAATTAGTCCGAAAATTCGGAGAGAATATATTCGGAAATCCTAAATTCGATAAACTATTAAACAGAAAACCTTATGCATCAGGTCAACATGGTCAAACACGCCGAAGACGACTGTCAAACTATGGTTTACAGCTTAAAGAAAAACAAAAAATTAAAACCATGTACGGTGTATTGGAGCGTCAATTCAGGAACTATTTCGAAAAAGCAGATAAAATGACTGGTGAAACCGGAACTAATTTGATGCAAATACTGGAATGTAGATTGGATAATGTAACCTATCGTTTGGGTTTTGCGCCGACACGTCCTGCTGCTAGGCAGTTAGTTAATCATGCCCATGTGATAGTTAATAATCAGAAAGTTAATATTCCTTCCTTTATTGTAAAACCCGGTGATGTGATTCAGATCCGTTCGCGTAGTAAAAAATTAGATTTTATTCTGGATTCTATGAAAAGGATCAAGGGCGATCTTGATCTTGCATGGTTGGAGTTAGATAAAGCAAAAATGACAGGTACTATCATAGCCGTTCCGGACAGGGAGGATATGCAGGTATTGGTCAATGAACAATTAGTCGTCGAATTATATTCTAAATAATTAACAAAAAGGTATTTTACCAATGGCAAATAAACTGGACCTTAAAGTTCAAATTGATGAAAATTCTTTAACAGATACTTCGGGAACCTTTTCATTACAACCTCTGGAGAGAGGTTTTGCAATCACTCTTGGAAATTCATTACGTCGCGTTTTGCTAACAAGCATTCCTGGTGCAGCAATTACGAATGTTAGAATTGATGGTGTTTTGCATGAATTCTCTACTATAAAAGGGGTAAAAGATGATGTATCTGATATTATTCAAAACCTGAAGGGCGTTCGTTTTAAACTAATGGATAATGATCCAGATAAAGTGAATATTACTCTTGAAGGGCCATGTAAGTTCAAGGCAAAGGAAATACAAAAGGCAAGCAATCAGTTTACAATATTAAATAAAACACACTATATAACAGAACTAACCGATAATGTAAAACTGGAAATGGAACTTCGAATTGGAATTGGTAAAGGCTATATTTCTGCAGAAGTGAATGAACTGCCTAATGCACCTGTTGGAACTATTGCTATTGATAGTATTTATAATCCAGTGACCAAAGTAATCTATAATGTTTCTCCCGTACCTGGAGCGAATGAACCCATAGAAATTCTAACAGTGAAAGTTGAAACTGACGGCTCCATTACCCCTCAAGATGCCATTAGTCATGCTGCATCAGTCATGGTTGATCATTTAAGATATGTGGAAGCGATCGCTAGTCCGGATATTCTTGAAATATCTGAAGGGATCAGCGAAGAAGATTTGAAAATCAGGGCATTACTGAAGCGAACCATTGATGAAATGGAATTATCAGTCCGGAGTCATAACTGTCTTCAAGCTGCCGGCATCAAATATATTTATGAGTTGGTGAATAAAGAAGAAGGTGAAATGTTAAAGTATAAAAATTTCGGAAGGAAATCTTTAACCGAATTGGTGGAGAAACTTGATGAAATGGGTTTAAGTTTTGGAATGGATGTCGATAATTATTTGAAAGATCCTGCGTAAAATGGCAAAAAATAATAAACATCGCAAATTGGGTGTAAACCCTTCTCATCGTCGAGCAATGTTAAAGAATCTTGCTGAAAATCTTATTCGCCATAAACGAATTAAGACAACTGATTCCCGGGCAAAAGCATTGCGTGAATTTATCGAACCCATTATTACGAAAGCCAAAAAGGGAGATTTAACCTCCAGGCGCATGGTATTAAGAAAATTACATAAAGACGCTGTTCAGACGCTATTTAATGAAATTGGACCTGCTTTTGCCGATCGCCCAGGCGGATATACTCGCATTATTAAGTTGGGATTTCGGCGCAGCGACAGTGCAGCTGTTTCTCTAATTGAACTGGTGGGGTTTGAGGGAAGCGGTGAGAAAAAGCAAACAAGTGATGCAAAAACTGATTCTAAATAATACATAAACATGAACGTTCAACACCGAAAAAGGGCAGTCATTTTGGCTGCCTTTCTTTTTTCCACATTAACAGCCTTATATCCAGATATACGAGCCTTTGACGAACGATTCCTTTGGGTGATCAGAGATACAATGACCCAAAAGAAATCGATCGATAATATGATAAATTATGCAACACGTAACGGTTTTAATAATCTATTAATTCAAGTACGTGGCAGGGGAGACGCCTTCTATCATTCCAGACTGATTCCCCAGAGTGAATTATTGAAAAAAACTTCATTTGATCCTTTGGATTATGTAATTAAAAAAGCACATGAAAATGGGCTGAAAGTCCATGCATGGGTCAATGTTTATTTAATTTGGTCGAATAGGAATGATCCGGAATCTCAGGAACACGTCATCAATACTCACCCGGAATGGATTGATAAGAATGATAATGAAATGACCACTCTGTTCAATGATAGCAATCAAGTCGGGTATGAGGGTCAGTATTTAGCTCCCCATCACCCAAAGGTGAAAAAATATCTCTTATCAATATTCAGGGAGATTGTAGCATTGTACGATCTGGACGGATTGCATTTTGATTATGTCAGGTTTCAGGATGCAGAATATGGGAATAATGCAGAAGCGAGAACATATTATTATCATGAATTATATAATCAAAGAAAGTCACTCTTTAATAATGATGAAAAAAAAGCAAAGAAAGACTGGGATAATTATCGTCGGGCTTCAATAACATCACTGGTGAGAGAAACAAAGGAAATGCTATTGGATGTAAGACCGGATTGTCAATTATCAGCTGCTGTTAAACCAAATTTACTCCTGGCAAAAAATCGTTACTATCAAGAGTGGGATATTTGGTTGGCTGCCGGGTATTTGGATTGGGTAATGCCAATGAATTATACAACCGATTTGCGAGAATTTGCAAATAACATTGACATCATTTACGATAATCTGCCTGAGAAATACAGAAATCGAATTATGATGGGCATTGCCCTTTATAATCAACCACCGTCGGATGCTGCAGATAAATTAAGTTACACTAAAATTACACGTTTTAAGGGTATTTCATTATTTTCCTACAGCATACTGAATAAAAATCCCAATTATATTGCAGACTTATTTCACTCTTTTGATCCATAAATACTTTTTTCTCATCGTTTCAGCTATCCAATAAATTTGGAAAATATTATTGTCGTGATAATGATGGTTGCACATCATTAACGACATTTAATACTCTCCCAATATCCGGTGGTTTTCTATCATATGATCATTCGGTTATTTCCCAATATGATTTGTATCAATAATTAATTTGAAAGTTTATTTTTCAACTGTATAACATCCCGTAAATTAAAAACAAATTTTAGGAGTAAAAATGCATCGAACAATCAGCGCTCCCAAGGGAAGTAAATTATCGTGTAAAAATTGGCAGATTGAAGCGCCCTATCGTATGATTCAAAATAATTTGGATCAAAATGTGGCAGAAAATCCGGATGAATTAGTTGTCTATGGGGGAAAGGGAAAAGCAGCACGAAATTGGGATTGTTTTGAATCTATTTTAAATACATTAAAGAGATTGGAACCGGATGAAACATTATTAGTCCAATCAGGAAAACCAGTAGGTGTGATAAAGACACACCTTACATCCCCAAGAGTTTTGATTGCCAATTCTAATCTCGTCCCCAATTGGGCAAGCTGGGAATATTTTAATAAATTGGATAAAAAAGGTCTCATAATGTATGGTCAAATGACTGCGGGATCGTGGATATACATTGGGACACAGGGAATTTTACAAGGGACATACGAAACGTTTGCCGCTGCCGCTAAAAAGCATTTTGACGGTGACTTAACAGGGAAATTTATATTAACAGCTGGTCTGGGAGGAATGGGAGGAGCTCAACCTTTGTCTGTCACAATGAATAATGGCGTAGTCATTTGTATTGAAGTTGATCCACACAGAATTCAAAGACGATTGGAAACTAAATATGTGGATATGGCAACAGAATCGTTACAAGACGCGCTCACCTTAGCCAGGGACGCTGCACTTAAGGGGGAACCACTTTCTATTGGTCTCTTGGGAAACGCAGCAGATATAGTACCTAAAATTGCCGAAATGGGGATTGTGCCAGATTTAGTAACAGATCAAACATCTGCCCATGATGAATTAGATGGCTATGTCCCTAATAATATGACTTATGAAGAAGCATTGAATTTGCGAAAAACAAATCCGGAAAAATATATCGATGAAAGTTTCCGCTCCATGGCAATGCACTGTAAAGGAATGCTTCAATTAAAAGATATGGGCTCTATTGTCTTCGATTATGGAAATAATTTACGAGGCCAGGCAAAAAAGGGGGGGGTGAAGAATGCATTTGATTTCCCCGGTTTTGTTCCCGCTTATGTTCGACCATTGTTTTGTGATGGACGTGGACCATTCCGATGGGTCGCGCTTTCAGGAGACCCGGAAGATATTTATAAAACAGACAATAAAATATTGGAAATGTTTCCGGAAGATGCTACCACCATTCGATGGATAAAACTGGCAAGACAAAAGGTTCAATTCCAGGGATTACCATCTAGGATATGCTGGTTGGATTATACACAACGCGCAACTTTCGGCGTTGAATTGAATCAAATGGTATCTCGGGGTGAATTATCAGCTCCCATCGTCATTGGCCGAGATCATCTGGATACTGGATCTGTTGCTTCACCGTTTCGCGAAACAGAATCGATGAAAGATGGCTCTGATGCTATAGCAGACTGGCCGTTATTGAATGCCTTATCCAATACCGCTTGCGGGGCTACATGGGTTTCCATTCACCACGGAGGTGGTGTCGGAATGGGACTCGCCATTCATGCCGGACAGGTCATTTGTGCAGATGGAAGCCCTGAAATGGAGAAGCGGATTATACGAGTTCTAACAACGGATCCTGGGACGGGAATTATGAGACATGCCGATGCCGGATATGAGAAAGCGATTGAGAATGCCAAGAAATGGAATGTTGATATTCCAATGATTCAAAAAGATTAAAAAAATGAGAATAACTAATATATGCATTTAGATTATTGATGGCATTCTAATTGAAGACAATTCAGTGAATAAACATGAGATAATACATCCATGAAGAAAGGAATAGGTGGAATGCTCCTGAAGATGCTATATCATTGAACGCAGCACATTATTCTTTTGGTAAATTATTTCCTCTAAAAATGGATAATCTATTTGATGAAAATGAATAATACATAATTGAAGCTTAAATATGTTAATAATGAAAATAATAAATATCATTATTTTCTGTATTGGGAACTCTTTTAAATAAAACGTGGAACCCCCATAAGAATGTTGAACATGCAAAATTGAAATGACTAATCCCGAATTACATCACTTTGATTATCATGGGTTAATGGCTGATCATCCACCATTACATTTAAAAAATATCGGTCAATTAACATCTTTTAATCCCAAAACCGGTAGAGTCGAGACGATCAGTAATACATCTCTTTTTATTCAAAACGGAATTATTCAACGGAGTAGTCATTTTGAATATGTTATAGATTGCGGTGGATCCCTTGTGACCCCAGGTTTTATAGACCCCCATACTCATCCCGTATTTTTAAATAAGAGGAACAAAGAATTTGGTTTGAGGTTGGGTGGAGTCACTTACCAGGAGATTGCAGCCAAGGGAGGAGGAATTAATTCAAGTATCCAAGGAGTGAGAAACGCATCTAAGGAAGAACTAATTAAGTATGTATCAACCCGAATGGATCGGTTTTTAAAGTTGGGTACAACTACGGTTGAGGCAAAGTCGGGATATGGCTTAAATACAGACTCGGAACTAAAATCACTTGAAGTTATACATGAAGTAAATTCTGCTCACGAAATAGATATAATTCCGACATTTTTAGGTGCCCACGCATTTCCACCGGAGTATTCTGACGACCATGATGGATATGTTAACTTGATTTGTAATGAAATGATTCCCAAAGTAGCAGGTCAAGGGATTGCTGTTTATTGTGACATTTTTTGTGAAAATGGATATTTTAACCTAGAACAGTCTAGAAAAATAATGGAAACGGCCATTGATAATAATCTAACTCCACGGTTTCATGCAGATGAATTTGAGGATTCAGGAGCTGCAGAACTTGCAGCAGAAGTGAGAGCGATTTCTGCCGACCATCTAATGGCTGTGAGCGATATTGGGTTGGAATCAATGGCTAAAACGAATGTGATGGCAACCTTGCTCCCCGGAACAACGTTCTTTCTAGGAAAAAATACATATGCACCTGCGAAAAAAATATTAAGCAAAGGAATCGACATTGCTCTTGCTACAGATTTTAATCCGGGAAGTTGTCACATTCAATCTATGCCATTTATTATTTCATTGGCTTGTATATTTATGGGGATGAAAGTTGAACAGGCATTTGCATCTGCCACCTATTTTTCTGCTAAATCATTAAATCTGGAAAATGAAGTTGGATCAATTAGCATCGGGAAAAAAGCTGATATAATTATTTGGGATATTAAAGAGTTAATTGACATCCCTTATCATATAACTGATTTACCCATAAAAATGGTCATTAAGAATGGAAAACCAATTGACTCGTGATGGTTGACCTTGTAAACTTGCACCTGTTTACAAGACAATAAGATGATAAAAAGATTTAATTTCACAATACTTTTAGTTCTATTGATCCTCGGCACTCAGGGCATATATGCCAACTATGCCTTCTACCGGACTGTGACAAATACATGCAAGTCCTACCGGATTGCAACCCAGGAAGGGGAAATGTACTTTGGTACGGATAAAGAAAATAACAACAAATTTTATCTAACTGTCAAAAGTAACAGAAATGATTTTCAGATGGCACTTTTGGTTGGCTTTATTTCTGTTGGAGAGGCTATCAAACACCAGCGGTCTATGGTAAAAAAGGGAATAATCAAAACATCTAAAGAACCTAAAACAATTCATGTAACTGTCCATGTGCCCGTTACCAGAGATGATATGATTATTACCGCCAGTGCAACAGCAGAACAAGTGATGGAATTGACAAATGGTACAATTAACTCTGCCGAATTTATGCGTTTAATTAAAAATTCGATGGTAACATTATAGGAGGTCTTATGGATCCTTTTGGATTAGAATCAACCTTATTGAATTACTTACGAGCTATTGGCTGGTCCATTGCTGCTGCAATCGGCTTTTCCTTTGGCGTCGGATTAGCCATTAAGGTTTTCGATTGGCTCTCCACCGATATTGACGAATGGGAAGAAATAAAAAAAGGTAACATGGGTGTTTCCTTAATTTTTGTTTCCCTAATTGTCATGGTGGGCGTTCTCGTTTTCAAAGTCATTTAAAACGAAACCGAATCAAGGAGTTTTTCTCACGGGGATTGGTTTTACCGATCCCCGTTTTTTAAAGGTAATACCGTTTACTACTTTTTCTTTCGCAAGAAAATTGGTACCTGTAGCTAACAGAAAATAATATCAGCCATTGCAGCACCGATTATAGTATTTATAAAATTCACTCCATCATTATCCAGCCATTTAAATCCATAAATGTGATCAGTATGCACACTACAGTGAATTCGTTTTTCTGTTTCCTTATTACAAATGGCACAGCGGAACATGGCTTGCGCACTCCCACCCAGTATAGAATCTACAAGACTTCCGATAAACCCAGCTGCTATTATCCCCACCATGGCAACCAACTTTGATTCCGGCAATACTTCACTGCTCATCCAGAAACTACCCACGAATGAAATTGTACTAGCGCCTAACAATGATCCAAGAAATCCCAAAAGGGTTACACCTCCGGAAGTTCCTTTTTCAACTGGATTTAAATTTAGTATATGTCTGGGGATTGTACAGCTAAAAGATCCGATTTCTGTTGCCCATGTATCTGCTGTTGCCGCTGCAATTGCACCAAGATAAAAAATGTAGGCATGATTAAATGGATAATAAAAATTAATCAAACAGATGATCATTGGGACAACTCCGTTGGCCATTACCTGAGCCCAATCCCGATTTGAGCCTTTTTGATGGGTCCCTTGGGACTTTTTTCCAATTTTCGATAAAATAGATGATAATATAAAAAACACAACCATTGGAGCAATCCATGGCCATCCGCCAGCGCCAAAAATAAATATTCCCATGATCATGGCAGTTACTGCTCCATCCACCGTCAAGGATCTATATTTATAAGCCAGGTAGAAAATAAGTCCGGAACCCAAAGTCCAAATAACGAGTAAAGGCAATCTGCCGTGAGTATATTCAATTAAATATAGATCATAAGAAACAGCAGTTACTAAAGGGATAGATAGGTTATCCGACCCTTCACGGCTGATAGCTTCTCCGATGGTCGCAATTCCTCCTGTGAATACTGCGCAACCTACGAGTACATCCAGAGGAATGAAAAAGGACGCATGGAATAACCACAAGAAAAAATCTGTGCCTGTATATATAATCATTGCAGCAGATAAAAACATGGCAGCACTGCCTTGAAAAGATTTTTCATCATACCATAACCGGTACTTCAGTATATTCTTTTTATGCTTTCCCATATAAGATGCGAACGTATCAGAAAATGTCAAAACCATCATGGATAAAACGAGCGTAATCGGTTTCTCCCACCAAAAAGCAACCAGTAAGAGAAACGCAAGTGGGAAATAGACCGTACCGTAGGTTTTGCGATTTATGGCATGGATACTTTTTAATGCATTTGATTTGACTGCGGTGGCATTAATTAGAATAAAAACCAAAGCTAGAGCCATGGGTTGTAAATTCGAAGAGAAGATAAAAGGACATAGGGTTACCATCAATCCCACAAGTAAATGAATTAATTTTCGACTGGCCTCAGATGTTAAAAATAATCTTAATCTCAGTATTTCTGTGATGCCAATTAGAGAAAAAATTGCGATTAAAAATGCACCAAATGTGAGCCATTCATTTTGGAATGGTTTGTAGAGAGGTAATATCATAGGTTTTCCGTGTGGCTAATATATTAATCAGACCAATTTCGATCCATGAATTAATCGAGATTAGCTCACGATAAATTTGTGATGGAAATAAAATAAATCAGTCAAAATATGTTTCATCCATCTATTAAATTGTATCTGTGAAAGAGTAAAAATGGCATTGTATCATTTTTAGTTGAAACGTAAGGGAAGCTCCTTGCAGATTT
>CAYXMX010000017.1:0-36051 GCA_964466265.1 uncultured bacterium
GTTTTTGGTGTATACATTACCCAATTTACAGGAATTCCATTTTTTGATACCTCGAACCCGCCGTTCATTCCGGCAGATTTGTCTGTAATTTTCTCACTCATTTGCTTGCAACTTATTTGCGATATTAGTGCACATAGAACTAATAAAATACTCAATTGAACTTTCATTTTTATTGTTTTCATATCTATAGGTATTAATTGGAACTTTTTTTTAACTACACCCAACGGTTTGTATAAGAATAGTAGACGATTGCAGAAGTAGAATTTTTCAATTTACTACTAATTTTATTACGGACTACAATGTTCATATTTATTATTTTTCGGCTATTATTTTTATACTTTGTTAGCAAAAGTAATTACTTTCTTATTTTATCATAAATACATAAACATAGAGGCTTACAAGAATTAAAATCACGAATGCGAACATTACATAACTCACTATTATCGTCATTAATGCTTTTTGATAGTACCCCAATTGTACAATAACTTTTTGTGAACTCATTATTGCAATTCGGACATTTTTCCATATTAATTTTTCTTTCTAAATATCGCTTTCAGGTTGCTAATAAGAACTCCAAGTAACATTCCAAATACAACTAATTGAGCAATATCAACAAGTCGAGTATTCTCAAGTTCTGAATTTGAAATTAAAAATCCACCTATAATTATTATAAGTACCAATGGTATTGTTATTTTTTTTCTATTATTCATTATATCTCCTCCTTTTTTATTTTTGCTAACGTATTGGTGTATGATCTCGTTGCGTGGTTTAGGTACCTAATTTAGCAAATAAATCACAGATAGAAAGTCCGCTGTGACTTTCACAAGTAAACACTAACTAGCAATGAATTATACACGTTGTTAGCCACAGTTATTTTAGTTTTTCTATAATCTCAATTATTTCATTTCCTTCGCCCATTTTTAATTCTTCTCCTTCTTTACTTAAATAAGGAATTCCATTTTTTATATATTTTAAAATTCCATTTTTGTCTAAAAATAAGTTCATCGGATATGCTTTAATTCCAAGATGATCAGTAAATTTCTTGGCATCGACTAAATGTTCAAAGTCAAAAGGATGTTTTTCTAAAAATTTTTCTACATCTTCTTTTTTCTCATAAGTAATTGCGATAAAATTTAAGTCATTCTTATATTTCTCTTTGATTTTATTCAAAACTGGCATTTCGTCAATACAAGGTGCACATTTAGTAAACCAAAAATTTATTAATGTCGGTTTACCTTTTAATTTTTCTGAATCAAACTTTCCATTAGTCAATGTATTTAAGCTGAATTCTGGAAACTCTTTGTCTTTGTATTCAGCAAAAGGTCCAGATGAGATTAATTCATCTTGCTTTTTATCACTAATATTGAACATAACTTTAGAAATTATCGAATCCTTTTTTGTTTCTGTTTCTTGTATTGTTAGGCTTGCGTAAACCTTTTTCCCAAGAGCTTTTTTCATTTTGCTTTCCATTTCAGAAAGTTTTTCCTGTATTTCGGTTTCTGTCATTCTGTTTTTTCCGTCTGTGGTATAGTATTTTGTTTGTGAGTAAGAAACTATAGAAGTAAAAAGCAGGAAAATGATAATTAATTTTTTCATATTTTTTGTTTTAATTGTGAACGGTTTGATAAACTCATGTTATTGCGTTTAGCGGGTTAAAGCTTTAGGTCAGTACTGTGTTTTAACCGAAAATACACGTATAACCACCACTTTCCTTAACTGTCTCATTTTTTACCTTAAATCTCATTTATACAGTCTCATATCCCGTCTCGAAGGTAAAGTCTCACAACCAATGAATCAACGCCCAAAAACACCCGTGGGTACAGAAAAATCAAGTTGGGATTAGTAATAATTATATCCAGATTTAAAAGAGCAAGCTCTCTTTTTACTTTCCATTTCCCCTTTTGCTGAACCAGTCGGAATTTCCCATATGTTGCTTTTTGGGATAATTTTTAACGTACAGCTTCAGACTAATCTGGAGAATCGTTTGTTCGATTTCGGGAAATCTACTCCTGCGAGAAAAAGTGCAACAAGACCGGATAAAAGAGCAAATGCCAAAATGGAAGGTCCGAAATGAAGATGAATAAAGCTTAACGGCGATGGAATGCTTGTGAAAAATGCACCGACAATAATTGAGACTATTGCGATCCACTGATATATTTTTAATCCCATCAAAATGGCTGTTTGCGGTTCACCACGGTATGATTCCTCAACAAAGCGGCTCAGGCCATTGAAAATAAAGCTGAGACCAATCAACAATGTTATTGGAGTTCCGGTAAACCAGAGTTTAAATAAGAATCCGCCATAAATCAGGTTTGCAAGTATTGAGTAAACAGGTGTTGGATAAACGAATTCCCCCTTCCAGTTCGATAAATTTACTACACGGGATTTTTTATGGTAGTATCTTATGCCTTGCGAGGGTTTGCATAGAGAACCGTGACAACATCCTTGAATAAGGCATCTAAGACGACCCGTCGCCTGCACCAAAGGTGCTGCTACACTGAATGCAGCCAATATCAAGAAAAAACTAATATTAAACACAATGCTGACAAAATAGCACCCTACAACACCTCCGATCACACCGCCATAAAATCCGAATGGGCGGAGTAGTTTTTCTGATCCTTCTATAATCTGTGCCCATAATCCTGAAAATATCATGGTGCTGATGGATACTATGAATATGGCCAACATGTGTTCTTCGCCAATCATCATGCCTGCCAAGAGTACAAGAATAAATGGCGCCATACAACCGTAGAAACCATAATTTAAGATGCGCACCCAGCCAAAATCCCACTCCTTCCAAGAGTTTGCAAACCTCTCTGAATTTTGTTGGATAGTCTTCCACAACCATTGCCGCTGTTTGGCGAAAAGGACTACAATGACTCCAGTTACCAAACCGAAAAATGTATTATGTCCTGAGGAGGCAGAGCTATACGCAATCAATAATCCCAGAAAAATCCAGAATAATTTTGCTTTTGGATACCGAATAATAAGGAATGATATCGAGATAATAGTCCAAATTATATAAAACGAGGGAAAAGTTAAATTAAGCGATCCATTAAGAATCATAATATAGAATCCGGCTGTAGTGGCAAGCAGTCCCGAAACAGCAAATTCCCTTAAATGAGTCTTATTAATTGCCAAAAAGGGAGATAGTAGAGTCAGTGGAATAGTAAACAAAAAGAAGTCTTTATTCCAATCGAATGCAAATACAGGAAATATATTACGAAACGTGAACGAATCCGGTGCATTCAGATAATGAAGCATTAGAAAAACCAGGAACCAAGGTGTAAACACCATAACATAAATTGAAATAATATCCCCAAGAGTTGGGGAATCGTCAGATTGGGCAGGCAAAGAGAAAAAAGGACGAAATGCATTATCGGGAAACCTATTTTTCAATCCATGTTTTTCAAATCCATAAACGTAGGCGATACATCCAAAAATAAAAATGGGCGAAACGAGCCAAAGGCCGCTGGCTGATCCGAAATAGATTGAAAGTCCAATAGAAATAAAACATGCACCCGTATAGATGGGATGGGACATGAGACCGAAAACCCCTCGGGAGACAAACGTTTTGGGCGGAAACGGACTCATAGGAAGCCCTGATCCATAAACCGAAAGCGTTATGCAACCAATAATCACAAGTAGTAATCCTGACAAGAGTAAAACCCATCCAAGTGTAATAGATTGCAGAGGGTGAAGTGCGACGACTTTTTCACTGGCAATGGCCCAATAGATCGTAACGGCTGGTATCACTAATACCCAGAGAACTCCAAAAAGTATTTTACCCAATAAGTTTTTCATTTTCCCCAGGTAACCAATTCGTGGATAGCTCATCCTCTATCAATCACTTCTTTATTTTTTAGCAATTCACCCCTGCTTCTCCACTTACACTCTTGACTGTTGAGAAACCCCGCAGGAATCATTTTATTCAGGACTGGAATGTGAGAAAATATTGTAGATGCCAATGTTCCATGCCTCAACGTAACGGTGTCGGAAAATTCGAGTGTCATCTCTTGCTTATTGAGAACAACCTCAGTATCCGTAACAGTTGCTGCATTAATCCGAATACCGTTATAATAAACAAAATTATAATTATGTTCCCCTTCCCAAATAATCCAAATCAACGTTGTCTTTTTTGATAAAAATCTACCCCACTTCAGATTGGTAATTGGCAGCAACCATGGAAGAATAGTCATTTCAACCGTCTCTGTATATCCGATTGCGCTATCAAATGTCATTTCGTCACACCTTAACTTGACCAGAGACTTTGGTTGATTGCATGTCCAGATGAGAGTTCCGGATGTCTCGCATAAAATATTTTCCTTTACCATTGGATCAACTGAGGTCCAGTGTCCATTTGTCTTAAGCTGGTCGTTGTGCCAATCAAATATTCCGTTCATAAATGTTGGATAGGATTGGTTACGTAAAGTGGTGGCCGTCTCTATTTTATTATCGTATGTGCAAGTCAGCGTGCTTGCATAGTTGATCTCAATCCGCTTCCATTTAAGCGATGATGCGTAACCTAAAAACAAATTACCGGATTTATCTATACAATCCATATACCATTTGCGCAGTGAAAAGTCTGGAAATGTCTTATTCACTCTGGTAGATTACCTTTTAATTTGACTATTTATGGTGCAATAACAGCCGTACTTAAAAATCACCGATTTTGAAAATTTCTCATACATTACTTTAAACATGTGTATACTGTCTCGTAACCCACCTCAAAAGTAATGTTACACAACCAATGAATCAACGCCCAAAACCTGCCATGGCAAACCCATTTATGATTTACTCTTATGAGTAATTGCATCACCCATCCGCATTCACTATTTTAAGTTTTTTAATCACCGTTAATGCTTCCTTGTCAAATTTTGAAAAGGCAAACCATTTTTTACCCAGGTCTTTCAAGGATGCACCCAGGTGATATACCTCTTTGTCATCAATAATGATGAACCGGTCATGGGCATTTTCAAACTTCTCAACTTGAACAGGTGAATATTGAGCGTTGTATTTCTTTATATCCTGCGCTAATCTTTTACTGATTGTTTTCGTAAAAATAGTCACCGCTACGTTTTTCTTTCGTTTGGTAAGCAATGTTAAAACCGTGTCGTCTATGAAATTATCAATGATTGCAATCGATTTCTTCGCCGATCGAATAATGTCCGAAACAAACCTGTGGGCGTCGAATATTTGTCCGTCATAAAATATGCCTTGTTTTGGTGTAATATCTCTTTCTTCGATTGCTTTGAATATTTTATCTATTTTATTGTCTGTTTCAAGCTGCTTTCTTTCAATCGTGTCAATACGCTGAAATACCTGCCCATGAGCAGCTAGAAATTTTCGCATTCCTACAAATGCATTTATGATTTGAATACTTACCTGTATTGCAGTTTTGCTTTTTAATACGGCGGAAAGCATGGCCACGCCCTGTTCTGTAAAAACATATGGTAAATATTTTCTATGTTTTCCCCGGCCGCCTTTTAAGATCGCATTTTGCGACATCAAGTTTTCGTATTCATCCCTAGTCAATTGGAACATAAATACTACAGGGAACCGCTCAATATTTCTTTTTACCTGTTCGTTTAGTCTTCTGGTTTCAACGCCATACAATACAGCTAAATCTTCATCCAGCATTAACTACACGCCATGTATTGTATATATCAGGTTTTGGATATTATCGATGTTAAAAATAACCAATTTATTGTCAGAACTTCGTTTTTTAAAGCATTTATCAACAACCGTTGTTTCTGATTCTTTCCTGAATTGTCTCATATTTAACCGTAAAGCTCATTTATACTGTCTCATAGCCCGAGTAGTAAGTAATGTTACACAAACAATGAATCAACGCCCAAAGCTAACCATGGCTACTGAAAACTCAAACCTGGCTCTGGATTTTAACCATTCGAAACCAGTGACCATACTGTCTTTGTTTTCCCAGCTTTGATAAACGGGAAGAATTATAGTTATCATTCCCAACTTTAATTTTAATCCGCTATCCAAATAAGATTGTTTCAGGTCTGTTGCACCTGCAATATCCATAAATATTCCTACCGGAACAAAGGGTAATGTATGATCTAAATTCAATCCCCAGGCAGTTTCTTCAGATGCGTCGAATACGGCACCTCGCAAAGCAGGGCCCGATTGTAAATATTGTTCATCATAGACATCCATTTTGCTTTGGTTATGTTTTTTATTATTATCGGTGCGGTTCAATACATTGGTATTTTCAAAATCAGGGTCCACCCCACCACTCATCCAAATCATATATTGTCGTGGAAGGGGATTATTAGAGATGACGCTTCCAAACCAAAACCTTCCTTTAAAGGTGAATTCTTTTCGATATTGCCACTTAACATTCCCGGAAGCGGAAACGACCGAAAATAGGGATTCGCTGTTTCCTGTAAGGGTAGAAACATTCGCAGAATAATATAGAAAGGGACTGACTCTATGATCATATTTTCCTGAAAGTCTTGCCGCAGTCATGGTTCCAGATGAATAGTAGAAGGAATCCACAGCAGTAGAGGCTATGTCGTGGTAAAATAACTTAGCTGATAATGTAGTTGATGGTGTGGATACAATTGGTTTCTTTAGTAAACCGGAAAATTGTATCATTCCTCCGGATCGCCCTTCATACTTAGAGAGATTACCAGAAATTGTATAATGACGGAAGCCCAATTTTTGATAAAAAGAATGTTTTGCCGATATGGATCCAACCAGCTCCTGATGCTCGAAATCCCACAGTGGCTTAACAGAAATCCCATAGGGATAACCGGGCATATAGCCTGCATATACACCAAACCCCGGCGAAGAACCGTTATAGGCTGACCATCGAAACCAAGGGAAGATTCCTAAATCCATATTTGTATATTTGGGCTGGTCGAATATGAAATGAATATTTACCCCTTTGGAAGTTGCATTGTTCGTCCTGGAAATGTCGGGTAAAATATTATCAGGATCCACGACCACTCTTTTGGTACCAGCTGGAGTTGAGAATAACTTTTTTCCTGCAAAACCATCAATCCACTGTCTTTCAATTTCATCATCATTTTTATCATAGAATACTAATTCCAACGGAGGAGACATCGTTCCCAAGTTATCAATAGTGACCTTTTGACTATTTAATTTCCCAATAGAATAATCAATGACTTTTGTATCCTGGATTGCATCATCAAAATACCAGCTCAAATCCTTGTCAAGATGGCGGGTGAAAGCTGCTTTGTAATCATCGGGTGAAGGGTGGCGAAATTTCCATGTTTCATAGTAGTCTTGCATAATTTCATCCATTTTATCTTCGCCCAGATATGATTGAACGTATCGGGTAAAAATCCCTGTTTTACCATAGACGATGGAACTATAATTACTATTATTAAAATCTTGTGAAGGAATATCAATGGGTTGGTCATTACCGGAAATAGCCCTTCCCTGGTAACCCAAATAACCCATGATCCACCTGAAATCAAGATGTTTGGCAATCTTTAATTTATTCTGCATAAAATCCTGAACAATGATTTGTCCGTTCCGTTCCGGATATTTCTTTTCCCAATACCGGATATTTGAATATTCATTCAGACCCTCATCAAGAAATGCATGATCTCTTTCGTTAGATCCGAGAATACCATAAAACCAGTTATGCCCCACTTCATGCATAATAACAAATTCAAGTAAATCTTTAGATACACCACTGGAAATAACGGTAATATTTGGATATTCCATTCCACCACCTGCAGACATATCTCCATCCACCGCTGTGACATAATGATAAGGATAATCCCCATAAAACTCGCTGTACCAATAAATAGCATCATGGATATATTCTACAGAATTTTCCCATAGTTTTGCATTTTTAGGAAGATACATGCTCCAGATAATGACTTTCCTGGATGAATCGGCCAACCATATTTCCCCTTTTCTGACAATCCAATTTCTATCAGCAAACCATGCGAAATCATGGACATTTTCCTGATGGAAATGCACTGTTTTCCATTTGCTTTCTTTCGGATTATTCTCTTTTTTGGTTTGATTTTTCCCTAATAGTGATCCAAGGGAGAAATTTTTCGAGTCCTTTCCGACTTTTTGTAATTCTTTTATTCTTTTCTTAAACACCTTTTTATCTAATTCATGGAGAGCATCTCCTTCTTTTGCCAATGAATCCAGCCAGGATATTTCCTCTTCGCCATCGATTAAATCACCTGTAGCCATGATCCTGTAGTCAGCCGGTAGAGTAATTTTCACATCAAATGTTCCAAATTCGCTATAAAATTCCCCCATATTCAGATAGGGTATTGGATGCCACCCTTCTGAATCATAAACAGCTGGCTTCGGGTACCATTGGGAAATTTCATAATGTTTTCCTATATGCCCTAACCGGCTGAAAACTTTCGGCAGTTTGACGAAAAATGGCGTTTCAATGATGACGGTTCCTCCTGGAGGTAAAGGCGAATTCAGAGTCACCTTTGCCACATCAATCCAATCAGGATGAAATGACCAGGATAAAATTTCTCCATCGGAGATAAAATGGAGACTATCTATGTATCCCCTGTCTTCATCTTTTGAATAGAAAAATTTTGTATTATTATTTTTCAGATTTTGTTTTGAAAAAGCAGTTTCAGTGTTTTTATAAGCGTTAGGCCATAAGTGAAACCAGATAAAATTCAATGTATCGGGTGAATGATTGGTATAATTCAGTGTTTCAAATGCCATCAGTGTATGTGCAGAATCATTCAACGAAACGGATATTTCATAAGTTACTTCTTGTTGAAAATATGGTTTTTCTCCAAATATTAATGAAATAATAATCAGAATTAATGGAATAGTCTTTCGCATTATTACTTACCTATTTTTATTTGTAGTGAAAATTCTTCGACACACTGATCATTGAAAAAGTGGTCATTTAATATCCAACATCATTGGTGATCTAGAAATAAACCATGGCTTTTGTCCAATATTCCAGTCAATCCAGAACCGGGATATTAATCTAAAGAGACAGTGAAAAAAGAAACCCGGCTCCAACAGAGACAGGTTTCTTTTGAAATACAAGTTGTTTAACGAATTTTCTTTTACATAATTATTAAACAGCATCTTCATTTACTGGAGGTTTCTTTTCGCTATCCTTAAATGCACTGTATCCAAGGAGCGCAACCATGATAACCAATATCCACAAAGATGCATGATAATATTGACTTCCTGAATAGGTAATTAAATCAACAAATCGTCCAATGAGAAGAGAAATACGCCCCATAACAGCAAAACCAAAAGACGCACCAAAACTGATCATTAGAAAATAAATACCGATTTTAGATAACTTACCCAGTACCCCTTTATGTTCTTTTGAAAAATAAAAGTAGAGCAATCCGGTAATCGTACCCACCAGAATAACAATACTATTAAAAATCGATGGGGAGGTTAAACTCCAAAAAGGCATATTGGGATCGGCCATATTGGCTGCTGTTCCCTTAATTTGACCGATCACATTTGAATTAAGATAGCCATAAGCGCGCAATCCTGCAGCCATCCCGACTGTGTAAGCAATCCCCCATCTGGCAAACCAGTTTAGTTTAGGGACAAGACTTAATAGCATCATGATCCCCAATATCATTGGAATCAAATAGATTAAGTGCATATCATGGCCTTTATCAATCCCACCACTGGGGAAAACAGAATGTGAAATTGCCCCAAACCCGTTATAGATTTTATACCAAAAGGAATTAGCATTGTATTCAGAGGCAGGCCAAAGTCGGCCAAATAGGTTAGGTTGTATTTGGGTCCAAAAGTAAATAGATGTCCAATAACCTGCTGATATCCCTACAAAAAGGTGTTCAGCAATTTTATAAAAAGGATTATCTTTATATAAGTAGGAAAAAATTCCCAGTGTAAGAAAGGTTGCAATCCAGGCTCCAAGTATAGCTGTGCCGCTCATAATAAAGTCTCCTTAATATTTTTTAGAACGTTTACGTTCAATGAAATAAGCTGCATTACCCAAAATAATGAATAATACAATAACAAGATGTGCAACGGACTGTGCATCCATCCCACTGGTAGCAATTCCTTTTTGGCCAATGAGAGCTTCGTATTCGGCTGCTCCCGGCATACCGGCTAATACGCCTTTCATTTGCCCTGATTGGACATAAGGCATCACCTCATTTACCTGGATGGATGTTACACCAGAACTCATGGGAACTCCCGTGGGGTCTGCTGCATACTGTATCCATTCAATAGTGCCCGGGAATCCGGCTGATGAAGAAAATAAAAATGCAAAGTCACTAAACTTATTGACTCCTCTCATCAACGGAATTTCTTCTATCTTGGTTTGATATACATCCACTGTATACAGTTTACTGATATTACTGACAATCCCCTTGATCACAGCTTCATTTCCGGGACGAAATCCCAAGAATACATAGTCTTCACCATATACTTTATGAAATTCCTCTACCGCAACCTGTTGCAAGGCGTCCTGAGCCATAAATTGACCGTCAGGCCATAAACACGTGACAAACACTTTCTGATTATTCCTGAATAAGTGCCTCAGAATACTGATAGTCATTGGATGATTTTCCGGTTTCGTACTTGGACTATATTCAATGGAAACCAGAACATTTGAATTGGGGGGTAAACTTTCAATCGCATCATATACCACTTTTGTAGAATCGGTAGCACGGATGGGCATTCCGATGGGTTGAAATAATGGAATGATAACCACCAAGGCAATGACCAGAAAAATCCAACGTTTATCTACCTGACCAATTTTTAAAATAAAATCATTTAATTTTTTCATTTGATCATTCTCCGATGTAAGATTTTTCAATACCAAGAATATAACGGATAGATGTGGCAAAAATTCCTAATCCTATTCCAATCATAATGGCTCGAGCCCCGGCAACATTTGGATAGTTATAAATCCATTCCTGTACAATGGGCAAATAAAATATATTAGGTTGATCCACAGGCCAACCAGTCATCATACCGGCAATCGTTACCAAACCGAATCCGACACCCACAAAAGCAAACGTAACTTTCTTATCTCTCTTCCATGTATTGACAAATACACCGAGGACGATCACTAAAATATACATCATAAACCAGGAGGAAATCATACTTCCGACGGGAACACGCCCCACCATTATTATGATGCCTGAAACAAGTAGTAATGTTGCCTCAAAATTCCGGATTCGAAAAGCCCGATAAGATGCTGATGCAACGAAAAATGCCAGTAAGGAGAACATGGTCGCCGAGAGAGGTGTAAAAATATAATCAAACAACCACTTAAACAATGTGCCTTCTGTGGTTACATGGGCACCCCATTGAGCTACAGAGTCGTCCACTCCTTTGATAATAAATCCTGCCGTAATCGCGAAGAGAAAGCCTCCGATGGCCACCAGACTATAAGGCCAGCCCTGCTTTTTACCGGCCACCTTTTGTAATTGCAATTTAATGAGGTTTAATGCACCCAAGACGATGGCAAAACTCATCAATATATCGTACCATTGGGTGGCATCATCATTGACGAATCCTTCAATATTTGGTTCCTGGATGAACCAACCAAATAACGTCAGTGCTCCCACCACTGCTACAATCAAAATGGGAATTTGTCTTTTCCAAATCATGACGTTCTCCTACTGTACCGTTAAAAGTTTAATGATATCAAATCCGACACCCCATGTCTCATAAATTAGCCTTAAAACGGCTGCAAGGAGAATTACGGTGATAATGGCTGCTTTGACCATATCCTGGCCCCGGACTACACCCAAAAGTTCAGGTTTTTGAGAGAGGTAGGCGCTGGCTGCAAAAAATTCTTCACCAATAAGGGTATAATCGCAGGCTGTCACAAAGAATGGAATTTGAGCCTGAGAAGCGGTTCCGGCAATTTGAATTGCACCAATCGAGTTTCCGGTCTCGGCAAGAATTAAGGATTCTGCATAGAATTTTCCCATATACAGGCATGCAGCCGGTTTTTCTCTGACCATAATTCCGTTAACACCTGCGGCATAAGCAAACTGATCGTCTGTTAAATAATGAACCATATCATCATTGAACATATCCGGTCGGCCTTCAATCATATAGGACTCACGGCAAGCTTCTCTGGCTGCTTTCATTACAATGGACCTTGAAACAGGTACATTCAGGCTTGTTTCATACCGTGCGGTCATTTTGGCCACGTGCCCCAATACAATGACACCGGCCACTGTTTCCACCTGATCCATATCCATAATCCCCGGGACATATAACACCGGTTTTCCCATTTCGGTGGACCGGCCTACTGCTTCCTCTACCGCTTTTAAGCCAGGAATTGGCCTTAAATAAAATGCTTCTCCTCTGACCGCTTTCCGGATGTTGTATAGCAAGGTTGCGCCAATCGCAATAATGGCAACAAACATAAAAATGCGATCTGAATTGAATAAAGGATGGCCGGCAAACCAGTATAGCAAAAAAATTACTGTAAATCCGCTGGTAACCATCCAAAATTGTTTATCTTTCACGTGATTCTCCTTCCATTATGGAGTCTAATTTGTCCAGACGTTCAATTTCTGAAATAAGAAATTCCATGGTGTCTGGTTCTTCTATAAGTTCGGCAGCTCGATAATATCCGTCTGCCTGAATAAATGAATTAATGACCGGTCCTAAAAATATCATGGCATGACTGCCCAGTAATGACAGAGGTTTTGTCATTTCAAGAAAAAATATGGCTGGAGTGATAAACCCTGATTGTTGAATCTTTTTTGCCAATCGGGTGATAAAATCTCTATCGGGATTAGATAAGGAATTTAGATTAGGATTAGGAAAAGATGCACTGTTAGGATTAGCCATATTAGACCTTGATATTTATCCCAGCAAGATATTCTGATTCTTCTTCATTGATTTGATTTATTGCCGTTTGCGAAAGTTTAGTTAGCATTTTGACTATCGATAATAGTATTTTTTCCCTGCAAGCATTTTATCATCATTCAATAATTCCTAATGACAATCACATCGAGGCAAGAAGCACTTTCTAATGTAGATGCCCTTGCAATTTCAAAATAGCGCTTTCGGTCCTTTGGATATGTTTTTCCATTTCCTTCTGCAATATTTAAAGCAACAGAAATCGAAGCTCTCTCTAATTGATCGGCTATATTTCTGTTCTTCCATATCGACCACCAAAGAGGATTAAGCCACTCAATCAATTGAAGTAAAAATTGATAAATTTCCAATTTTTCATAATTAAAATAAATTTTCTTTTCCATCTTCCAAATCCTAATCCCTACTCTTAATCCATCTCAATCTGTTTCCACCATTTCTAAATTTGCTCTGGGAATTTCATATTGTTCTTTATCAATTTCAATGATGGCGACTCTCACCATAGTTTCTGATTCCATTTTTCTCAATTCAGCTGGGAGTTCTACAACACGACCCAATCTTCCAAAATACGGAGCTCTGATTACACGAACAAGGCTGCCAGGTTGTATTCCCTCTGATGCGTGAACATCTTTATGTCTCCCCGTTATTTCATCCGTTTTCAATGGAATCACAATTTCAGGTCGTATGACACCAGCACGAATTTGCGTTGCTCCATTAACGGAAGCAAATTTCCCTTGATGTTCGGCTAATAACTCAAATGTTCGATGACCCATTCTAATTTTTCCATATCCTTCTGTCACAATGAGAGATGTGACTAAATCTTCTGAACCCGTAATAGCCACACCCAGAGTGTAACCAAGAATATCCTCTAAATCATAATAATTAAATCCACCCACAACCACACCAGCCACTTTCATTTGAATGGCTTTTTTATAGGCACTTAGGCTAATAAATGAGCCACCAATGATGATTTTATCTTTTAAGTCCGGAGTGATTAACTGTTCCGTAATCTCGTCATCTCTATTTTCAACAATGACAGCGAGTTCTCCCCTGCTTTCGCCTCCAATGCCAAAAATTCCCTGGATAAATACTCCTTTTGACTCAATTGTAACACCTTCTTCCGGTATGACCGATTTAATAATGCCACTCATATAAGCATCTATTTCTACCGGGATGGGCGCTTCCCGAATAACCACCTGCCCGGTGACATCGGAAATGACTTCAATGGTTCCATCCGCTGGAGCATTGGCATGGGACTTAAATAATCCAAAAATTCCTTTGGACTCTGCAATCATTTCACCTTTTTTTACATGAGTCCCTTCTTTAGCGATCATGGCCACAGGAGTATCGATGGCATCAATATTTAATTGATTCGCCACATTGACCATTTGGACATTGCCCGGTAAGTCTGTTTTCGCCACAATGTCATCGGGGGAAACCAATTTTCCCTGTTCCACTACGACTTCACCCTTTAACGGTAAACGGCGTTCTTTATGAATAATTGTTTCGTGTAATACTTTTAAACCGGGGGTATATGCGTGTGCCATAATGTTTCTTAGGTTAATGTTGAATATAAATTTGATTTAGCAAGGCGTTAATCATTTCTCTTATTTACCGGGGACAGATCCCATCAAGTCAGGGTATTCATTCACAGCAGCAGACCATCTGGTTAGGTCTTCAATTCTCTGCTTTGGATCATGGGATATATCCAGCGGACGACCTCTTCCGTCAAAAATAATTCCAACAATTCCACCAAACATGGTTGTTTCAAATGATTCATTTTTACCCGATCCAACATTCATTCCTTTTCCGGGAGTTAATTTGGCTTTAACCGGTTCGTAAGGAACTTCAATTTTAATAAGATCACCCGATTTTAATTCAAGAACGTCTTTTCTTCCGTCCTGGAATGTTAATTCTGCAGTTAAGACCGTTGCCCCTAATTTTGCTGTACCCACAGGCGCAACACATGCTCCAAGCTGAATCAGACAATCTTTCTCAAATACTTCCAGGGCGGCTCTCCTTGCATCCCCTGCTAATTCCTTTTTTTCTATATTAGCCATCACACCCAGTTGTGGCATCATAAAAATTGAGTCCACGGCAAGCTGGGTTATCCCCTCCGGTAAAAAACTGTCAATCAGCATTCTCGCTGATTGTTCACGACGGGGCGCATGGGACAGAACACCCCCGGAACCGACCAGTAAATCTAATTCCATCATATCAACGAGTGATTCTCCAGAATCGGATTGTTCAAACGCATCTGATATGGTTCGTTCTTTTTGGACACCTTTCAGATTCACTGCAAACGCCTTATGCTGGATAAAGGATAGTCGTAGTGCTTCACGGGCGATTGCCTGCTCAATAACTAATTCTTCCATACTTTGGGGAACGGTAGTGGGACGAATCATTTTATTGCCAATCCGGTTCGTGAGTTCTTTCTCATCAATATCAAACGGAACCCATCTCAATACGTTTCTCAAACCGGTTTCGGCTAGAACATTGCAGATAGAATAACTCATCCCCAAATTGGCACTGACGGTCCGGTTAAATTGTTTTTGAAAAACAGAAAAAATGTCTGTTGTGGCGCCACCAATATCCACACCAACAACCGATATATTATCTTTCGCAGCCACCATTTCAATCAAAGCTCCGACCGCACCAGGTGTCGGCATGATCGGCGCATCCGTCCAGGACATTAACTTTTTATATCCAGGAGCCTGCTGCATTACGTGTTCCATAAATAAATCATGAATTTTATCTCTGGATGGCTTCAGATTCTCTCTTTCCAATACAGGCCTGATATTTTCCGTTACATCTAAATCGGTAATATCACCCAGAGTCGCCTCGACCTTATCGGTAGCATTTTTATTTCCGGCATAAATGACCGGGAGTTTATAATTATTTCCCAAACGTGGTTTTGGATTTGCAGCGGCCAAAATTTCTGCTAATTCGACTACATGCTTTGTCGTGCCGCCGTCAATCCCTCCAGATAACAAAATCATATCCGGACGCAATTGGCGAATACGGGTAATTTTCTCATGGGGTTTACGTCCATCGTTTGATGCCAAAACATCCATCACAATGGATCCGGCACCCAGAGCTGCCCTCTCGGCCGATTCACCAGTCATTCCTTTGACAACTCCGGCCACCATCATTTGTAGTCCGCCACCGGCAGAACTGGTAGAAATATAAATGTCGACCCCTTCGTTCCCTTTTCTAGGAGTAATGATTTTATCATTATCTAATAATTTTCGTCCGGCCAATTCTTCCACTTCCATCACAGCGTTCAACACTCCTTTTGTAACGTCTTCAAAAGGAGCTTCTACGGTTGTGGGTGCTTCACCGCGGACGGCCAATCGATATTCACCGTCAATTTTTTCAATCAGAATCGCTTTAGTCGTTGTGCTGCCGCAATCTGTCGCAAGTATTGATCTTAATTCCATGGGATGTTTTTTTATAATTAGGTTAAAAGGGATTAAAACAGCAAATAAAAATAGGACAAAGGAGCGACGAAAATCAAGGAATCAAAACGATCTAATACACCTCCGTGTCCCCTGAGGAAAGTACCTGAATCTTTAATGCCAATATCGCGCTTAAACATCGATTCAGTAAAGTCACCCAATTGACCGAATATTCCGGAAATAATGGAAAAAATGATTACATCTTTGCTTGAAAATCCCTGAGATGGTAAATCATAAGAGGCAAGAATATAGAAGAAAATAAGAACGCCTGAGAAACCGGCAATACTCCCTATCCATGATTTATTGGGGCTGATTCTTGGGAGAATCTTTTTCTTCCCCCATTTAGTTCCAAAAACAAAGGCAGCTGAATCACATATCCAGACTGAAATAAATATTGCGAAGGTATAATGGGTAGAATAAGTCGCATCCATCTGTCGAATGGAAATGAGTGACCCAAGCAACATTGGAATATATGCGATGCCCAGGAGTGTATATCCTAAATTTGATGCAGGGTGTACCTTATTAGAAAACAATTCGATAAGAAGCGCCAAAATAATAAAGGCAAAACTCAGTTGCAAAAATGAAAGCATATTGATATAAGGTTCGTTATAATAAAACCAAATAAAAAATACAGCTCCTATTAACCCCAACGATAATGATGCGAAAATATTATTTTGCTGATAATTCTTATAAAATTCTTTTAATGACAGAAAAATAACGATGGAAATAAATATGGCAAAATAGATTCCTCCAAGCCAAATGAGAAACAGGAGGCTAGGAATTCCAATCACATTGATGAGTGTTCTTCCTTTGTTTGAATTATCAGTCATTTATTTCAAAAGAATATTATTGATTAGAATCATTTGTTTTGGTTCAATCAGGTTAACCAATTCATTATACCAGTACATCAATCTCAGAAGGCAATACTACGACATCTATTGGAGTACTCCCCAAAATTTCACCATCAATATTCAAAACATTTTCCTCCTTGGGAATGACTGAAAATGATTTCACCTGATGATATTGAATGATCGGGTCAGAAATGTGTTTTCCGGAAAAAACTTTTGGGAACATTTTGAATAATTTCCACCGGCTGGTGTTATGGGCTACAATTAAATCAATATAACCATCATTTAGTTGGGCCAGGGGAGCCATTTTCATTGCTTTTCCTGTATGAATTGTATTGCACCCCAAAATAAATCCAAAGTCTCCTACGGTCCGGTTCCCTTCAATAATTAGCGTAGCTAATCGCTGACGAAAAGCAATGATTTCAATAATGGAAGCAATATTATATCGCTGCCCCCCCAGCCAGCGCATTTTCTCTGCCAGGTTATTAATTTCAGTGGGCATTCCCCAACCAACAATATTAAAAGCATAAAGTGTTTCGCCATTTGCATTCACTTTTACAATATCCATAGGACGTTTACGATTGGTGACGATTCGCTTGGCTGCGTTGACCGGATCCAGGCAATCCAGATCATGCATTAACGAATTACCTGTACCACCCGTTATGAGACCAAGTGGTAATTTTTGACCATCTTCCCGCTTCATCATCCCGTTGATTATTTCGTGCATGGTTCCATCGCCCCCAATGGCGCAAAAACCATCATAGCCTTCATAAGATTCTGTACGAGCCATATTCCTTGCATGACCGGCATATAGTGTCTCTAAAACAGTGATTTCTGCTTCGGCAGCTTCAAAAATCGGTTTAACCTGCTCGAGGATTCCCAGACCTTTCTTTAAACCACCATGTGGATTGATTACAAGATAATACTTAGACATTCTTCATCGTCCCAGAAACATTAAGTTTAGAGAGATGATACATTATTCGATCTGATTGAATCATGTCTTACTTACCTGTCATGACGATTTATTTCTCTTCCTGACCGTTTCTATGTTTCATATATTGATTATCTCCCAGTTCAATCACTTCAATTTTAACCTTAGCCGTCCCCTGGGCCACAAAGCCCAATTTGATTGCAGCACCATAGGAACAATCTAATATCCGACCTGCAACGTAAGGCCCTCTGTCATTAATCCGCAGAATGACTGATTTCTCATTATCCATATTAGTCACACGGACAATCGTATTCAAAGGAAGAGTTTTATGGGCAGCTGTGAGTCCATACATATCATAGACTTCTCCATTGGCGGTTAATTTCCCGTGAAAGTCTTCCGCATAAAATGAACTAATACCGATGAGAACCTTCCCATGACTTTTTCTTGATGATAATGATGGTCTGTTTTTTTTCTCAGGGGTCACTCCCGAGTGATATCTCGGAGAGTTTGAGCAAGAGACAAAAACGATGAATATGGGAATGAAGTATTTAATCATTTTAAGTTACGGTACCAATTAATTTATCCAAAGTTAGGTTATGATCATCGAAGTAAATAGCAAGTGTTTTGATAATAGATTCACTGATTCCCGGGTCCCGGAAATTCGCTGTTCCGATTTGGACGCCCACAGCACCAGCCAACATGTATTCAAGGACATCGGTTGTACTGACAATTCCTCCAATTCCAATCACAGGAATTTGAACAGACCGGTAAATTTTATGAACGCACGCCAGGCCAATCGGCTTAATTGCTGGTCCGGATAATCCACCGTATTTAGTGAATATATGACTCTTTCCAGAAGAATAATCAATACTCATACCAACGACTGTATTAATAGCAGAAACAGCATCTGCCCCACCCCGTTCGGCGGCAACAGCGATGGATGCAATATCCGTTACATTAGGGCTTAACTTCATCATAAGAAGTTTTTCTGTTTTTTTTCTCAAGGTAGATGTCAGAGATTCAGTCACTGCAGGATCAACACCAAATACCATCCCTCCTTCTTTAACATTTGGACAGGAAATATTTATTTCATATCCAATGATTGCAGATGAAACAGCCTCCACCTTTTCCAGGACAGATACATATTCTTCCATGGAAGACCCTGCAATATTCATAATAATTTTTGTACCGATATGATCATATTCAGGTAACATTTCATTGATATATCTTTCTACACCCATATTTGCTAAGCCAATGGAATTAATCATTCCAGATGGTGTTTCTACGATTCTGGGTGGTGGATTGCCTTCCCTGGGATGGAGGGTAATGGATTTCGTAAAAATAGCACCGAGTTTTGAAACATCAACCAAATCTGGTGTTTCAATCCCATATCCAAATGTCCCGGATGCAGCAAATATCGGATTTTTAAAATGAATATTCCCAATTCCAATGTCTAAATCAGCCAAAGGTCACCTCATCTCCCTCATAAACAGGCCCTTCCCTGCAAACCAATGAATATGTTTCATGATAGCTATGTTGACGAACAGATTGATGTTTTCTGGTAATGACACATCCCTGACAAAGGCCGGTTCCACAACCCATATAACTTTCCACCGAAAGTTGTGCTTTGAATTTATTTTTGAAAGTAAATCTCTGAATTGCTTTTAGCATGGCTTCAGGTCCGCAAGCATAAATCACAGTTCTTGGTTCCAAGCTTAAACCATTTAAAGCATCTAATACATTTCCATGGATGCCGAGGGACCCATCGTCTGTGGTTAAATAGATGTTTTGTTCCGGATGATGATCCAAAAAATGTTCAGAAGCAGATCCGGCACCAATAATGAGAATACTTTTTTTACATGATTCATACAGATTCAAAATGGGTGCTAATCCCACTCCTCCCCCCACCAAAACGGCTGGGCCATTTTCACGACGAGTAAAGCAATTTCCCAATGGCCCCATAATATTCAGTTGGTTTCCCTGATTCAATAAAGTTAATTGGTTTGTTACCTGTCCAAAGGTTTTATAAATAATATCTATTTCATTTCCTCTGACGGATGCAATACTCATAGGACGACGAATGGGATGAAGCCAGTCTTCATTTAATTGGATGTGAAGAAATTGTCCGGGTCCACGGTACCTGGATGATATTTCAGGAGCTTCCAGGGTCATGCGCCATATTCGGTGGGCTATCTGTTCGTTATTGATTATATTTACAACTTCAATGATCAAGTGAATCCTGCCGTGTTTTCACCATGGATGAATCGATATTAATTATATCATCATTTTCCTGGATATTCATTGTATCCTTTTTAATGCCTTCCGCCCATTGACTTAAGGAAATGTATTGTTTAGTGGACGCTTTGGTTTGTTCAGATTTGGGATAATATTTTTGTAGCCATGAATAATATTTCAAAGCACTATCTGGGTTAAAGAATGTATAGTCATAATGGTAAGCTAAAAAATATGCAGCCCTGGCAGACGTTTCACTCGCCGAATCTTTCTGGATAATTTCTTTATAATAACCCAGAGCTTTTTCAGGTTGAATTAACCAATGGAGTTCTCCCTGCCTCAGTAGTGCCTGCACGGAACCCGGATCAACAGGCAGATCGAGATCCTTTCTAAGATAATCAGCAAATTCGGTTGTGGGAAGTTCGGATAATATTTTTTCGCTATATAAGTTTGCTTTCAGGGTATCATCTCTTTCCCTGTATAAATAATATAGGACGAATAGCGACTTCGGATAATAATCTGAATCAGTGAACTCATCTGTTATTCTTTTAAAATGTTTCATGGATGAATCGCTTCTGTCAAAATGAAATGCTTCCAATTCTCCCAGATTGTAGAGATTTTCTGCGATTGTTATTTTCTTTTGAATAATCTCACTATTTTTAATGGATTGAATAGAATCACTTTTGATGGTATCCAATTCTGAATAAATTAGAGTCAATTCCTTTTCTAACTCTTCAATTTTTGTCTCTGACTCCTGATATTCAGTAATTTCCTTTTTTCTTAGATTTGCTGAACTGATAAAAGGAGATTGTCGAAACTCTCGGGTTACCTGGCCAAAATATTTCTTGGCTCCGTCAAGGTTCCAATAGTCAAATAACTCTATTTTACCATGAATATAGTTTGCTTCTGCAGATGTTTTCGTATTTTTATAATCTTCTTTGATGGATTCGAGACGAGTCACAGCTTCATCCAGCCGACCATCCATTTGATATAACTTCACTAATTCAATTTCAAGATCGCCATGAATCGGTTTAAATACATCATCTATCAACATCGTTTTAATCAGGCTTTGCACTTTTTTCCAGTGACCTAATTGACGATTGATTCGGACAATCATTAAACTAGCTTCCTCTTTTCTCTTTTTGGAAGTTGTGTTTTTCAGCACTTCATGATAGGCTTTTAGAGATCGGTCAAAATCTCCTGCATTATAAGCCAAACCTGCAAGGCGATAGTAAATTTGTCCACGCTCATCTCTATCTCGGTTGGATGAGGCAGCTGATTCAAGATTGATGAGCGCTGATTTTGGATCTTTGTCTTCCAGTTTTATTTCTGCAATGGATAGAAATATTTTTGATGGCAGGTCTTTATCGTCGGTTTTTTCCAATATGTCATTTAAATCGTCTAACGCAGGTTGCGGTTTTCCTAATTTCCACTTACACAAAGCCTGCCAGTATTTTGCCTCAAGCTCTTTATTATCAAATTGCTCGACATATTGTTTGAAGCTATTTTCAGCGATACGATATTCTCTTCGATGATAATGTGCTTTTCCGATTAAAAATAAGGCATCCGGATAATATTTTGAATCGGGAAAATGATCAATGATATACTGAGATTTATCTATCACCTTCCCATAAGAGTCAATGGCAGTAGGCGGAATAGATTCTCCCACTTTTTCTAATCTTAATTTCTCTGCTTTTTCATAGTAACGCTGTGCATTATAAAACGTATTGAAGTATGCGCATGAACTGAATAACAGAAACGACGTCAAGCTTAAAGTAAGGTAATGATGTAAGAATTGTTTCATAGAGAACATTTTTTCAAGCGGAAAATTCGTAGACTTCCATGGGAATTCCAATGAATTAACTGGTTGTAGGTTGTTTAGTTGCAGAATAATTTTTCCAGGTATGTTTCACTTAGTTAAACTCATTTACGTTTCCCTTTATGTTTTTTCCGCCTTACAGGCTGTTTCATTGCCGGATAGCCTGGAAAAAATTCCTAAGACAGGGTATGTCCTGCCCACATGTGATAGCCTGGGTATTCCTTTATTTATAGATGGAGTTAATGTAGGTCGCTCACCTCTTTTATCTCCTATTCCTGTTCTGGCCGGGTTTCATGAAGTGGGGTACGCTCCGCCACAAATTACAGATGCATATGTCAAGAACCACCTTTATCACTCCATTAAAAAAGTATACGTTCCCATCGGGGACACCGTTAGGGTCGCTCTTTATTTCGACCAGGATTATAATCAATTGAAGGCCATCAGAACGGAAAGCAATATCACTCAGTACATTGGCTTAATCATGGTCACAATGACACTTATTCTGGTGTGGAAAGTGACCGGATAGGCATCATTCACTAATGGAGCCGATCGATGATTAAGTAATACATGTTTTCCCGAATATTATTCAATGCGATGAAAGAATATCCCATAGAGATTATCCATGAACTATCTTAATTTTATATATGGAAAAAATAAACATTTACGACCCGCCAATTGTATTTCATAAAGATTATGTTTGGCCTGATGAAGACGCTCATCGGGAATGCCCTAAATGCAATGCGGAAATGCAATTGGTGAAAAATGAAAAAACGTATTTTGGTAAACCCTGGTGGTGCCCAAAATGCCAATGGCAATTCTCTGAAGAAGAATTAAGCTCTTAAGATTGAATAATATCTTGATTATCTGTGATTAACTGGTTGACGATATATCTTACAACGACTAGATCATCAAAGTAACCTACTTCTGGTATTCCATCAGGAATTTCATCATTATTATCGATAAAATAATCTAATGCAAACAATATTCTTTTTTTGATATCATCATTCAGAGTCGGCATGGCAGAAATAACATTATATAACCGGGTCACATCATTGATTAATTCAACAGTGTATTCAGTTAATTTTGTTGATTTGAGAATTGATTCGAGTTTTTTAGGGACAATTGACAAAATAGATTGTTCTCTCGATAAATCGAAAGAAGCGATTTCCTGTTCTGTTTTTTGAATATCTTCTTTTGTCAGACTAAAATCTTCCGGGTGTGTTTTCATATCCGAATTTATTAAATTATAATTGATAAAGCTTTTAGGATTATGAATATATTGAAAGAAATTGAAACACGTTTAAAAAAAGAAATAACCATTAATCATTTAGAAATAACGGATAATACGGGTAGACATATTCATCACAAAACCTACCAGTTAGGTGCCCACTTAAATGCTGTGGTTGTTTCTTCAAGTTTTAATCAAATGAGTCTTATTAATCGCCATAGACTCGTTTATTACGCCTTAAGGGATTTGATTAAAAATGAAATTCATGCTCTAGGTTTGAAGACAATTTCTGCAGAAGAATGGAAAGAAATTTAAGGAAATAATCATGGATCCAAATAACGAAATGACTCCAATGGAAGCAGTTACCCATCTTTTCACCTGTTTAATATTGGCTGATGGAAGAATGGATTTTGAAGAACGGGAATCCTGGGCAAATGTGATTTCAGAACTGTTTCCTGATCATTCTCCTGACAGGGCTTTACAATTCTTGCAGGATGCTACCCATGCCCTTTTAGCCATGGATTCCTTTTCCAGACGAAATTATGCTGTTCGAGTCAGTTCAATAATAAAAGATTACTTTTCTCAAGAGGTTTTGCAAAATAAATTCGGCCCTAGAGTCGCAGACCTCGTGCAATCAGATGGGATGGTTTTTTCCTCTGAAAAAGAGATGGTAGAAGATATTGAAAACACTCTAGGAATTAAAATACACCTGGAGGAATAAGTTCTAATTCTCTTCTTCCTGATCTGAATAATTGGGTGTTGGAGGATTCCCAATTAAAATATCCATTATATCTTCTTCCAGTGTTCCAACGGGAGATTCAATTATTCTCCCAATTTCGTCTTTCCCTTTGTAGAAAATAATGGTGGGAACATGATGTACATTTTTACCCTTTTGTTCTTCTCCCGGACTGATCCGGTCTCGATCAACACTGATCATCTGAAATTGATTCAGATTGAAATGAAGTGAATCTAATATTTTATACAGTCTCGGGACTTCCCTTCGACTGTCATTGCACCAGGTTCCCATAAAACATTCTATTGAAATATCTTCATCAATCTGTGAAAGTGTGGCAAGCGGTTCTTCATCTATTACATAACTTTCATATTCTTCATTAAACCATACCTTGAAACTCTCAATCGTTTCATAATCACTTCGGTGGCTAATCCCCAGTAGCATGGGTTCATCTGTTTCTTCGTCCAGAGCTAATCGAGGCCATTGACCCATCAGGACAGATAGTAATGAAATGAGAAGGATGGCTGTTTTATTTAAGATCATCAAAAAGACTCCCAGAATGATTTTTCAGTAAATCAGAATCATTATTCAAAGGTGAATTTACACGATCAGAGACAGGATAGGCAGTCATTTCATTTTCATTATACGGTTTTAGCAGATGAAGGACACCTTCCTTTCTCTCATTAGCTATCCATCTTTTTTCATCTTTAGGATCCAGAATGGCAGGCATTCTGTTATGAATTTTTCTTATGAGATTATTTGGCTCAACTGTAATAATGGTAAATGTCCGCAAATCGATTTCATCTGTTGATTTCCAGGATTCCCAGAGGCCGGCAAAGGCGAAAAGAGAGTTATCTTTCATGGTAATCCGGTAGGGCTGCTTCATTGAACCAGTACGCTTCCATTCATAAAACCCGTCGCTGATTACTAAACACCGTCTCTGTTTGAGGGCATGACGGAAAGAAGGTTTATCTTTTAACGTCTCTCCCCTTGCATTGATGAGCTTCTGTCCGATTGTTTCATTTTTTGCCCACGGGGGAACCAGTCCCCATTGGTAGAAAGATGCCTTGTTCGGTTCTTCGTTTGTAATGACAGGTAATATTTGGGTGGGTGCCGCATTATACGTAGGAGAAAAGAATAAAGGATTCAAATGAATTTCGAACCGGTTTTCAATTTCTTCCACCCTTTTAGTCAATGTAAATCTTCCACACATGATGAAATATAATTCATTTAGAAGAGAATAATCGATTGAAGATTTTAAGTATTCATCTTTTTTAGAATATTGTCATCCCCTGATTCAACCTTTAATAGTATTGAGTAATCACCCTATCCTCTATCACGGAGTAATGACTGCTAAATAAAATTGGTTTTATTATTACATATTATTGCGCATTTTTCTTCGAGGAGAGGCGATGGAATTAAAAAAGTTCTACTTTAAAAGGAAATATTGAGAGAATAGCCACTGATATTATTAAACACACCGAAGTCCCGGATGACATAGTCCAGTTGAATGCGGGGACCTCTTGGTATTTTATAATTCAAACCAGCCCCGAACGCCAGTCCGGTAATGTCTTCTGAAAGGGTGGGATCTTTCTCAAGAAAGAGATATGATTGACCCGCCCGAATGGAAGCAATTCCCATGAAAGTATACTCCAAGCCTAAATTCAGGTACTCATAAGTGTTATTTGGATGAATGGCATCTCCGGCTAATGTCAGTTTATGAATTTTTGAATCGATTATATCTTGACTCATCCCAACCCTGAACACCAAAGGCAGGGGCCAACCCTGGGTATCCAGGTGGGCATCAATTCGGTCATTATTCCCATAGATATTCTCATCAATATCAAAATCTTTTTGAGTATCAAATCCATCCATTCTCATTTTACTGCCAAAATTTGAAATACTCATTCCGATACGAATACCTTTATTTTTGGTGATAAATAACGAACCGATATCCACAGCGAAACTTTTGGCAGCCATATGCCAAATTTTTTCCTGAATAAATTTTAAATTTAATCCGAATGAAAATCGATCTGTGAGCCTTTTAGCGTAGGAAGCAGATAGAGCCAAATTACTAACGTCAAATAATTCACCTGTACCATCTTGACTTTCCAATGTCCGCACCTTCATTTCATTCATAGTAACCGATGTCATTGAAATACCTACAGAACCTATTTTTCCCAATGGAACAACAGCAGCTCCATAGTTAAAATTGATATCAGCTATCCAGGGTGCGTGGAAAAATTGGGCTGTGGGTCGCTTTAAATTAACAATGCCTGCCGGGTTCCAGTAAATGGCAGTTACATCATTAGCAATGGATGTAAAAGCACCTCCCATAGATAATGAACGGGCTCCAATCCCTATATCCAGAAAAGAAGCACCGGTGGTTCCAATGTTACTCTGACCAAACCCAAGAGTCAGCAATAAAATAAATGATTGAATTGATATACGCTTCATTTGATTAATGCAAATTTTCCAACTTTTTCACCATAAGGAGAATCAATGTGATAAATATACAATCCATAAGAAATTTCAAGACCATCACGAGATAACATATTCCAGGAATAGGTACCATTTTCATTGATACTTTTATGTTCCAGGGAATTCACCAAGTATCCGGACATTGTAAAAATTTTAATCGTGCATTCATTGGGCAAATTGATAAAATCCAATTTCCGCGGACCCCGGCCTGAATTAAATTGGTGTTGTGGTTCCCAGGCTGCCGTCACCACATAGGGATTAGGCACAACGGCAATTTTACTAAGATTATTTGATGCGACTCTTTGATCAATTCTTGAAGGGAGTGTGGTAAAATGATAACGATCATCATTCTGAAATGGGATTTCAGCCACAAATAAAAACCGGTCTCCATCTCCGATATCAATGATATTACTGAAAGATGTATCGATAATGGTTGTATCTCCCAGAACAATTTCTTCCAATACGTTGGCAAATGGATTAAAAGTTACATACATATATGGAGACATCATTCCTTCGTAAGGCATCACTAAAATGGGTTCATCAGCATCCCAATGGTTATTATGATTATTATCCAATATCCAGAATTGCATCGTATCGTTTAAAGTTTTATTTATGACAATAAATGGTGCAGATACTCCGTTTTTATCGATAGAAATTGAATCGCCAATACTCCCATAGAACTGAATTTCAAAATTATCAGGATAGACACGTGTTGCAACAATTTCCCATCCATAATTACAATCACCGGCACTAAACCCTGATAAATCAGGGTTAATTCCTAGCGGAGTATTTTTAACCAGGAGTTTCATTCCATCAAAGATAATGTTCTTATTTTCATTATTGACAAATATACTGTTAACTAAAGGAAAATATTTATAACTCGCTTCGTAGGGGGAACCTTGTTCTAAATGTCCGTTTGGATTGATGGTTAATCGTCCGTCATTATAATCGATGGTAAAATCAATTGTATCTGAGAAAGATACGGTCCCCGATTCGTTGTACAGTATAAATGTTGACGGATCAATATTCCTTTTGTTTAGAGATGCACTGCTATCCAGAAATGTAACTCGCTCATTGATAGTTTGTTCATCTCTTACACTATAGCGAACATGGGGCGAAAAATTTATTTCTTCAAATATGATACTATAGGTTTTGTCAAGAGGGATGGCTTTATAATCAATGGTGTTCATTTTAATAGAACCGGTGGCATTCCCTGAGTCATGAACCATAAACGTTACTCCTTCTATCGGCGTATTGGGAGGGATATATCCAGCAGCAGGAGCTGTTGGAATAGCGAAGCCGGCATTTTCACTCATTTTCGTTACATTTCCTTTGCGATCAAGGTCGACAATGATAGAACATTCTGACGGAGCAATGGGGAGTAAATTTTTCTGATCGCTGAATCCAAGATCATAGAAATTCAGATCGTAGCCTTTATCGTATGATGTAATAGCATAATAATAGGTTTGTCCGTTGATTAAATTAGAATCCACATAAAGATATTCTAGCCCTGAGTCATTTCCCATATCAAATTGAACTCCGTTAAAACCAATGGGGTGAGGTCCTTTTAGACTGTCTACCATATCATAAATAAAGAGTGGTTTTTTAAAAGTGGGATTTCCATAAGTGTCCGTGACAATATATGGGTCTATAAAGGCCGGGTCCGTCGCCCGATAGATACGATATCCTTCAAAATCATTACCGTAAATGGGGTCAAGAGAATTTTCTGCTTTGTTGTCCCATGAAAGCACAACCTTTCCGTCGCCTGCAACGACGTTCACTGTCGGTTTAAGAGGCGGTTTTGCGAAACTATAATCATTGTCATAAATGTTCTGCATGGTATTGGTATTTCTTAAAATATCATCCATGTCATTTCCAAAAACCATGGCGATAGCGAATTTTTTCTGTTCTCCAGGCGCCAGGGAAATAAAAGCAGAACCATAGAGGAAAGATTGATCAATATTTTGAGATGGAACATCAAAAACACCCGGTTGCATTTGATCCCACATTATTTCATCATTATCCGGTTGAATGCTGGGCCAGGGTGCCGAATAAAAGCTGGTTAATCCAATCTGGTCAGATTCGTCATTATCTGTCACTTCAAAATTGGGTTCACCCACATCGGGAATTCCATTGCCTTCAGTACCATCTGCATCCGGACCAGTGTACTCATAATGATTCGGTCCCAAACCATCCGCACCGATATCATCTCTTTCGGCCAGCCAGTCGCCGTCATTATCGATGCCATCAAACTGACTCTCATCAATCATCCCATCTAAATCGTTATCGATGCCGTCATGTGGATTTCCTGGAGATTCTAAAAAACTCCAGCCAAAATATACAGGTTTAAACCCTCCATAGGAGTTGCTCCAGCCATTGTGATCCCACTGATAGACAATATCATTTTCTATGTCAAACCAGGCATCATCATCAGAATAATCACTGGGTCCACCCACATCGGCATCTCCATACATCCCAAAAATCAGACTATCCAGCGTATCGGTACCTACATTCGTAATCCAATAAGTAATAATAGTGATATCTTCAGCTGCCGGATGATTCCATTGATACCCACGGACATCTAATTGAACACCAAGCCCCCCTCTGCGATCACTTTGACCCGCATCATTTCCATCAGGATAAAATTCAAACTCATCATTAAAATAATCATCCATTACATAATACGTTTCCTGATCTGCTCTGACATATTTACCATATTGACCATTCCAGAATCCATCCCAAGATTCATCTTTGTTTGGCCAGGAGTCCGGCCAGGAGTTGTCGTTACTTGTGATGGCCAGAAATTCCTGATTGGGATTCGCATATCCGGAAAGAGGTTCAAATCCCCATTGATATCCTTCCGGTGAATTATCTGAGAGTGCGATGGCTCCATCGGAAACAATATGAACTCTGTTTCCGTTTGCATCGATGACACTGGCGGCAATGACCGGTGTAAATTCATAAAAATATGAGTGGCCCGTTCCGTAGGGGTAGACACCTGATACATTACTGCTCTGATCCCCGATACCGCCAAAATTATAGAACCTGCACAGAATACGGTTTCCGTTTAGATCTGCGTATTTCCGGTCCGTCACATCCAAAATGCTGCTATTTCTCTCCAGTCGTTCCTGAACAGCATTTGAATATTTGTTATTCCCGAAAGCAAGGGAAATGAACAGGAGGATGATTGAATATCTTCTTACCATTTATAAACCAATGCTGATTCCAAATTTTATTTGCCTTGGGCTGGAAAAATAGTCCGGCCTGATCAGATATTGATCTAACGTATTTAATCCCGGCCCACTGATTTGAGGTGTATAGGTCGGAAGCAATGAATAGGTTGCCCGACCGGTTTCGCTATAAACGGTTTCTTCATTTCTTGTATCAAAAAGATTATAAATATTGAAGTGAAATGAAACGTTGATTCCATGGATGTTGAAATGATAATAGCTTCGCATATCCATGTTCATGGTACTGGGTTTACGGGCATTATTTTCAAAAGACGTTCTGACACCTGCGAATTCAGCTGTATAGGGCAATCCGCTTCCAAAATTATAAATAATACTGATACCAGAATTTTCCATTGGATGATAAGTCGCAGATGCATTGAGAGTATGCCGCTGATCCCAATCCAGAGGAACCAGCATTTTTTCTGGCTCAACATTGGATTGTTCATCTAAGAAGGCAGCGTCAGGGTCCGATGCATTTCCTTCGGAAATAGAGAAAGTATAATCCAGATTGCCGGATATTTTTCCCGTAGGACGTTTCGATATCGAAAGGGTAATCCCTTTTGAATTGGCAAAATCTTTATTAATAAACAAACCATATTTATCACCCCCCACAAAAGATTCAATGATTTTTGTAGAGTTTAAATTTCGTATATCTTTATAAAACCCAGTCACTTCAATACCGAGGTCATTTCCGATTTGTTGAGAAAATCCTATTTCATATTGGGTTGTTCTTTGGGGTTCCATGTCCCCATTCCCCATGGTGGTGCCTGTTCCACTACCTGGCGAAACTTCAAACTCCGGATTAGTATATAAAAAGCTGAAATTGGGTACCTGGAAAAAATGGCCATAGGAAAAATGAAGAAACCCTTTGTCCGAAATGGGAAATGCCAGCGCAAACCGTGGACTGATTTGTTCCTTAGGATTGGCTTTTCTGAACCAGGGGTCGCCGAAAGCATTGCTGCCTAACCTGTCATCATCGGTTTTTAATGAATCGTTAATAATTCCAAAAATAATTTCATCTTCAGAAATTTGACTATCTCCATCTAAATCGTAGAAATTATTAATGGGTTTAGCCGGGCTGTAAATGTTGGGATCCGATTGATCATTGACTACTTTCCATTTGGAATCAAAATGCTCCCATCGGAGCCCAATATTAACGATCAAATCATCAAATTCAATTTTATCCTGGATATAGGCAGCATATTCGACCGGATTTCTACCTTTAGGTCCATAGGTATCATTTTGTGGAGAAGTGAGAGGATCGGCAATGAATGGCCTGAATCCGGTGAAATTAGCCAATAAGACGGTGACATCCTGGAATGTGATCTTTGTCTTCCGATATTCAACACCTGCCTTGGCATGATGGAATCGATTTAATTGGCTGGTCCCTTCAAATTTGTAGGTGGTTACGATGGATTTCCGATCATAAATACTCATACTTTCACCGCCCACTGCAAAATTGTACGTGGGTGTAAAATTATCAATACTTGGATCTACATTATAAATGGTTGACCCGGGAACATCATCGAAAGAAAAATTAAAGTGATTACTTAAATTACGTTTGAAGTGGTTCTCCGATCGGGAGACCATGGCATTAAAATAGGTAGACGAGTTTAAACTGAAATCTATCCGAAATATATGACTGGCCTTAATGGTGTAATTGGTTGTTCGACCATCTGGATTCCATTTATAAAACTGGGAATAGCTCTGTGAGGATGTTTTACTGCCGATAAAATTGTAAGCTAATTTTAATACAGGAGTCATTCGCCAGGATAGTTTAGTCTGGCCAGAAAGCTGCTCTGACCAGTTCATTCTAACCAATTGAGAATCCGGAGGTAATGAACCAAAATGAGTATTTAATGAATCCCAGTATGCTGTATTACTTGCAGGAATCATTTCATAATTATTGGTCAGTGGATTCCAGACAAAGGATTCAGGCACAAAAAATCTTTGACCAAACAGATATCCTCCGTCTCTTTTATACCTTCCTGAACTATAAAAAGAAAGTTTTCCAGGAATAATAGGTCCGCTTAAGCTTCCAGACACATCTTTTATCGTTGATGATTCAAATGAATTCAAATGGGGAAAAAGATTCATCGTTGAATCAACCACTAATTCGCCTCGGTCATTCAGGAGATCAGCAGACAGTTGGTCTCCATTGGTGAAATAGCTACCACCATTGAAAGATAAATCGCCCGAATATGAGGAAAAATCGCCTTCTTTTGTAATAATATTGATAATGGCAGACATGGCCTGACCGTATTCCGCATTGAAAGTACCACTGATAAACTGGAGTTCCTGAATAGCATTATTTTCTATTTCTACCGCCATTCCAGCATTAAAGGGGTCCGTGACAGCGACTCCGTCAATTAAATATGATATTTCGCCTCCTCGTCCACCACGGACATGCATTTCTCCATCCGATTGAACCACGCCCGATTGAAGTGCAATGACATCCTCAAATTCTTCCACCGGAAGCATACTCACTTCGTCGCTACTGATATTGGCCTGTGAATAGGTTACATCTGCTTGAACCATCGGCCGGTCTGCCGTTACGTCCACTGCATCCAATCCAATGACGCCTTCATTTAATTCTGCATCAATCGTTGTCGTGAGATCAATCCGAACTCTGACATCATGAATCAATATATCCTGATATCCAATCATCGTAAAGCGGACATCATATGACCCGGGAGGGATTTGTAAAATATAGTATCGCCCATCCAAATCAGTGGCAGCTCCCAGGTTGGTTCCTTCTATAAGGACATTGACACCAATCAGCGGATCACCTGAATTTTTTGCTTTTACCTGGCCAGCCATTTTGCCTGTCGTACCGGCAAATGTCAATTGAAGCAGGAAAGCAATCAGAATGGGGAATTTGAGTATATTTATTGTTTTTACCGTCATCGATTTAAGAAATCAAGGCTGGGAATATAGTCGACGTGTTCATCACTGGCAAATGGGTTTTCATTTTTTGAGAATTTTACATATCTGTCCAAAACAATCCTCGATTCTTGAGAAGAATAACCCATTTTTATCAAAAATATGTAAAACGAATTTATTGTGGACAGCACGGATAAAGTGAAAATATTACAAAAATTCCGGTTATATGGAGTTCAGTTCGAAATAACCAGCTTGAAGCCAGAGGTTAAATTGATCTTTTTTGCGATTATGTACCAAACAGCGGACATGGTCATTTTTCTTTAAATTGGTTAAATGACCTATTGGAAGATTTTTTCCATTCCTGGAGTAAGTAAGTGGAATAATAAAATGATCAGATAATTCATCAAATACAATTTCAGCAGTTTTTTCAATACCAGAAATATAAATTAGTTCAAAGGCTTCTACCTGTTTTCTCCTTATCCACACTGACCATTTTTCCATATCCCGGGCCCGACCAAATGGAATAATCCCTCCTGCTTCCTCAACCATTTTTCCAGTGACGCCTTCTACATCTGTCTTTATTCCGATGAAGATATTCGATATTTTCGCTTCTTCTTTGACTCTTTTGGCAAAAAGCATATTGACTTCTTCATTTTCCGTTAGGCCCATTGCCCCTTTTCTTATATCGATTTCCGCCCGTAGTAACACGCTCTCTTCCAGGCCATTACCATAGAATACTTTTAAACCTTCTTTTTCAGCGATTCTACATAACCCCGGATTTTCATCAATTAAAACACATTCTTCACCATCTGCCTTTAATTGTTTTGCCATTTCCCTGCCGATGGCATTGGCTCCGAGGATGACCCAGCCAAAATTACTTTTTCTTTTTAGTCCGAGGAATTTGGCTGCTAAACCGCCCGTGAGCCCTGCGGATAAAACGGTAACGGTAATTAATAAAAATACCATTGCTCTCAGTTGGGACCCGTCGATTCCATTCTTTTCAAGCTCAATGGCAAAATAGGATGCCATCGCCGCGGCGACGATTCCTCTGGGAGCCATCCATGCCAAAAGGGATTTTTGCTTAATCGTCAAGTCAGAATGAATAGTGCTCACGAGTATATTGACCGGTCTGATGACAATGATTAAGGCAAGAACAGTATAAACTCCTCCCCAACCCAGCGCCTGAATATCTTCCAGCCTGACATCTGCAGCCAACAGAATAAATAACATCCCGATTAACATAATTGTCAGTTGTTCTTTGAATTCCATCAAATCTCTTCGGACCATCATCTTTTTATTACCAACGACGATTCCCGCAATGGTCACAGCAACAATACCGCTTTCATGACTTAATACATTGGAAAATTGAAAAAGAGCAAAAACAAGTGATAATGTAAAAACATTTTCCAACCCTTCGGGGACTAAATTTCGTATTCCCAACAGCCAGGCCATGATAAAGCCACCTATTATCCCAATGATAGCACCAATGATGATCCTGCCAAGAATAATGAATGGGCTTGCGAGAAAAGTCATCCCGGTAGGACTAATGACCACTTCCAAAGCCACCACCGCAACGATGGCGCCAATGGCATCCAGCAATATTCCTTCTGCTTCTAATAGGGTCGAAATGGAGCGACTTAGTTTTATTCGACGAAGCAGTGGATTGATGACTGTTGGCCCGGTGACAATAATCAGCAGCCCAAAGAGAATGGCCGATCGCCAGTTCCACCCCAGGAATAACTTCGCTGCTATGGTGCCTCCGGCAGCACTGATCAGTGCGCCGATAGAAATTAACTGAAGGATGGTATGTTCTTCTCGTTTCAATCGGCTGATACGCAAATTCATTCCGCCTTCAAACAGAATGACCGCCACGGCGAAGCCAACTAGAATCGGAAGTGCTTCTCCCAGAGTACTTGGTCGAATGATATTTATTCCGTCAGGACCCAATAAAACACCCACAACCAACAGTAGAACGATTCCGGGGATTTTGACATGGCGGGCAGTCGATTGGGCGATCATGCCTGCAGCGAGGGCCAGTGCGATAGAAAATGCAGGATTGTTCAAATCAGATCATCATAATTTTAGTTTTTGTGCGGTATCTCACGGCAGTGAATATACATTATTTTGTGATATTTCACAGAGGGCGACCATGGGGAGTCTCACTTATTCCCAGGGAGGACAGAATTATTCAGTTGCCCATCTCCTTTAATCATGAATACTCTCCATATCAGAAGCATTAATAACCATTAAGCAATCATGATTAATCCTTCAATAAGACTGAAGGATACCAGACTATATTTAATTCCTGATTTCAATGGCTCCAAATAATACAAACCCATTCAGTTTGACCGGTATTTTTTCATTATCTTTACTTGAATTTGTTTTATTTGAAATGGCTCCGAAAATGGTGGTGCCTGAAGAAATGACGCTCCAATCTTCCGGTACTTTGATGTCTATCCCTCCAAATATCGTGGTGAATGAAAAATAACATCCATTGATGTCTGCTTCCGCTTTTGTCAAATCAATATTCAGTCCTCCAAACAAGACCAATGCTTCTCCACCTTTGAAATGTTTTGAATGTATTTGATGATCGCTCCCGTTTAGAATTCCGTAAAGATTAAAATACTCATCCTTTGCCTGTATCACGTTTTCGTTTGATATCGAACGATTCCCTTTGGACCGAAACAGTATTTGCAAACCAATGAAAATTAAAATCAAAGGCCAGAGGTGCCAGATTCTGTTGAAATTGATTAATCCAAGCGTTGCGGTGAGAAAAATCGCCCCGAGGACAATTAATAAATATCCGCCTGACTGATGATGACTCCGTACTTTTGATAATCCAATCAGAATGAGAGCTAAAGGCCACCAGTCAAAAAGAAAACGATCTAAATCCATTATATGTAATGAATCTAATAGAAAAAGTCCTCCCACAATGATCAGCAGGAACCCGGAAATTGGATAGTGATTAGATGGCTTTTGGTTTTTGATCATAACAACAATTTACCTTCGGTGAATAATGTTCTCTGAATTAGAACGTTTAATTTAATTCGGGTAAACAAAAAAGTAATAGAAAAATTCTAATGATCATGGTGATAATTGATTAAGAATCAAAAAGGTCAATTGTCTAATTAAACTGTATGATTATTTTCTCTAACAATTTTTCTCTTTGAATTGGTTTGGAAATGTAATCATCACATCCCGCAGATAAACAATTGTCCCTATCTTTCGTAAATGCATGAGCTGTGGTGGCTATAACGGGTGTTTTTGACCATGTTTTGGTCTTACGCATCCATCTAAAGTCCTATCTTTTATTGTGGTGGGTTTAACCCGAATCCAACCTCCAGCAAAGGATTTGGCATACCAGGAACACT
>CAYXMX010000018.1:0-35442 GCA_964466265.1 uncultured bacterium
CGGACCTCCGGGTAAATTTCCCCAAAATGACTCCCCGGACATGATCGAATTTTCCAGCCAATTTTAATTGAGAGAGATAACGATCGATTCGGTAAGGTGCCTCCCCAACATCTTCGATGAATAAAATCTTCCCGTCTGTCTCAATTTCGTATGGCGTTCCCATCAATGTGCTGATTAAAGACAAATTTCCTCCGATCAGTTGACCCGTACCTGTCCCTGATTGAATAACAATTACTGAATCTGCTAAACCAAACGGTGCAAGGTCAATCAGGTAACCATTGTCATTTTGTTCCTCAATGGCTTTCCAGAAATACATATCGGAGACTGGATACAGGTTGTTTTCACTCCCCAATCCATACATGGGATTTGGAGAATGAAATGTGATTAATCCTGTCCATTTGTGAATCGCCAGATGAAGTCCTGTAATATCGCTGAAGCCAATGAGTATTTTTGGATTGTTTTTAATGATATCATAATCAAGCATATGAAGGATTCGAGTGGTCCCATAGCCACCGGTGCCGGGAAAAATGGCTTTGACGGACTTATTTTCAAAGGCATCCATTAATTCCTGCGCCCGTCTTTCATCTGTTCCGCCAAGATATCCCCAAGCCCGAAATAAATCGGGGGACTGTAAGATGAAGTAACCACGATCTTCCAGTCGCTTTCTTGCCAGATTCATTCGGTCTTTTCCCAGGGAACCTGAGGGTGCAATTAACATGATGGTGTCACCCGGTGATAAGCGGTCAGGAAAAATTAATTTTGGAAATGGACTCTCCTGACCTGCCACCAGGCTGAAGAAAAACAGAATCGAAATGCCAATGTATCTCATCATCAATTTATTCTATAATATCGTATTTTGATTTGATGACACGATAAGGAAATGCATTAAAGTGCCACCACTCAGTGGAAATGGGACTAAAGCCACCTTTTTCCATTGCTTCTCGTAAAATGTGCCGATTGGTTAGTTGTTCAACGGTCAATTTCCCCAGAGAGTATAAAGAATCTTCCAGCGTGGGGAAAGCCAGTTCACCGAAATAATCATAGGGTGTTCCCATATCTAAAGGGTTCCCAAGCATGTCAGCGAGAGTTAAATCGACTGCGGCGCCGAAATTATGGATAGACCCTGTGCGTGGGTTGGCTACAAACTGGCTCCTTTCAGAAACGGGAATATGATCCAGCGTATTCCACAATTTCCATTGAATGCTTCTGGGGCGGAGTCCGTCATAGACTAAAAAACGTAAGTCAGGATAATTGCTTTTTAAAATCTGATGAGCGATCACCAGTTTTTCAGCTGGAACCCGACGCAAATAACAAATGGTCAGATCGCCATAAACATCCGTGTTCATGAAATTATCTGTCGTCGAATATTTTAATATCACAAAGAGAGTAGAATCTAATCGTTGAATATCCACTAAATTATTCTTTGAAATAGATTCAGCCGATGGAAATAATTCGGAATTTTGGTGGGAGCAACCAAGACTGAAAGTGATCATTCCTGCCATAGACAGGAAAATGGTAATTTTAAATAAACGGCTAAACATTAAAACAGAAACTTGCAAATATAAACGGCACTCAACACACCGACTGCATCTGCGAAGAGGCCTGCTGCCAGTGCATGTCTGGATTTCCGGATTCCCACCGACCCGAAATAAACGGCCAGAACATAGAAGGTGGTTTCGGTAGACCCGAACATGGTGGCTCCAATTTTAGCATAAAGAGAATCAGCTCCATATTCGTTGATTAAATCCGTTAACAATCCCAAGGAGCCGCTCCCGGAAAGAGGTCTCATAAACGCCAGGGGTAAGTTCTCTGGCGGAAATCCAATGGCCGATAAAAGAGGGGAGAGGAAATCCAATAACACATCCAAGGCTCCGGAAGCCCGGAACATACCGATGGCCACTAATATGGCCACAAGATAGGGAATAATTCTCACAGCAATGGTAAATCCATCTTTAGCACCGTCCACAAATGATTCATATACTTTCACTTTTTTAATCACCAGTCCATAAAAGGGAATACCCACCAGAAGAAATGGAATAATGTATTTTGAAAAAGTATTTATTCCGTTCACGAAAGAGTCAATCATAGATTTTTCTCCCCGTTGACCAAAGAAAATCGTTTTGTTTTTTCCAATGTTTTTACGGCAACAATCGCCGCCAGTGTGGACATACTCGTTGCTACTATCGTCGTAATAAAAATTTGACTGGAAAAAGACCCCAACAATGCCACAACCGTGGCCGGTAAAATCAACTGAACACTGGAAGTATTGATAGCGAGAAAAGTACACATGGCGTTGGTCGCTGTTTCTTTGCTGGGATTGAGTTCTTGTAATTCCTCCATTGCTTTTAATCCTAAGGGGGTAGCCGCATTTCCCAATCCTAACATGTTCGCGGCCATATTTAATACAATAGATCCAATGGCAGGATGATCTTCAGGGACATCTGGAAATAATCGAATAGTAATAGGGCGTAAACCTCTGGCAATCACTCGAATTAAACCGGATTCTTCGGCAATTTTCATGATTCCAAGCCAAAGGGCCATGATACCGATTAACCCGATGGCTAATTCGACAGCCACTTTGGCCATATGAATGGCCGCTTCTGTGACCGCATCAATATTGCCGGTAATGGTTCCAACGATAACGGCAATAAACATCATTCCAAACCAAATGTAATTCAGCACTGACTAATCCTTTCTTACTGGAGATTCTAATAGTGTTAATGTTATTTCTGAAGAATTTGCCACTAACTTCACGGGGAGAGATAGAGGCAGGGTGGCTTGGAATCGCCCATGTCCGCAGGGAAAGTTAGTGACAATGGGAATATCCAAATCGCCACAAATATCCAACACAATTTCATCAACAGTTTTTCCAAATGGAATTTCTTCATTTTTTATGTTCAGAAGTTCGCCGATAATTAGTCCGTGAATATGATCAAACATTCCTGTATTTCTCATATGAGTTAACATTCGATCATATGAATATAATGGTTCATCCAAGTCTTCAAGAAATAGAATGGATCCTTCCGTCATTAATTGATCAGGCGTACCCAGCCGATCCATAATCAATGTCATATTCCCCCCCCAAAGTGCCCCTTGCCCGGACCCTGATTTTAATGTACGTGCATGGAGTTCTTTCGGCGAAGTGATGGCAACAGTTGGCTCCCCGGACAATACGGATTCCATGATGTGAAAGTTGTAATCTACCATCCCCTCTTTAAAGGTAGTGAACATGGGGCCGTGGAATGTAATCATCCCTGTCTGTTGGGTTATAGAAGTCAGAAGACCCGTAATGTCACTGTAACCCATAAAGATTTTAGGTTTTGATTTAATTAATTCATAATCGAGAAGAGGTAAAACATGGTTAGATCCGTAACCTCCCCGGGCACAAATGATGGCATCAATTTCCGGCTTTTCAAACATTAAATGAATATCATTGGCCCTTTCTTTGGGAGAACCGGCGAAGGGTCCTTCTTTCAAATAACACGTTTTTCCCAATGATAAATGGTAGCCTCTTCCCTGAAAAACGGATGTGGCTTTTTGAATCATTTCCGGCGCCAGCCAATAAGATGGACTAATAACGCCAATTCTGCTATTGGCTGTTAATGCTGGTGGAGGAATCATTTCAACTCAGACAAAATTTTGGTTATGTTGTCCTGAAGATTTCTGTAAGGTCCTGACGATTGTACGTACCCATTCATCATAATGGAAAAAGCGAGTGGTTCTCCGGATCGGGTAAACACATAACCGGATAAACAGCTGACTCCCGAAAGTGTCCCCGTTTTCGCTAAAATATGGTTGGCATATTGACCGTTCATTCGATCTTTCAAGGTGCCGTCCCAACCACCGACTGGTAATACCGATAATAAATTGTCCCGGATTTTACGATTCTCATAGGCCCAGGTTAATAATTTGACAAAATGATTCGGACTGTAATAATTATATCTTGATACACCGGACCCGTCAGCCAGATTAAATGAACTGGTATCTAACCCGACATCCTTATTCAAAAAGGTTTTAATAGCTGTCAATCCATTCTGCCAAGTACCCATAGAGTCAGTAATTTGATGACCAATCATTTTAACAAGCACCTCTGCTGTTAAATTATCACTTTCTTTCATCAGGTTTTTCAGAGAATGAATTAAGGATTGAGATTGGTAAAGCGCCACCAGATGGCCATGGCCCATATATTTTCTTTCTATGATCACTTTAGGGTGCAGGCCATGGTTTTTCAGCATGGAAGCAAAAAGATGTCCGGTGAACAAAGTAGGGTTTTCAATATTCCTTGTCAATGTGTCGACAGATGCGGTATCCATTACCATTCCCGTGATAGTAAAGAGATTTGTTTTATTTTCCCAATCGCGATCAATAGTTAACGGCTCAAATCCTATGGTGTCATTTACGGTATTTGTCTGGTTAAGAATTTGAATATAATTTGTTATTGGATTTGTTGTAATCTGAACCGGCTGGTTCAGGGTTCCAGGTGTCACATAAAAATCTACGGTGTTATCGTTTACAGACAAGGCGCTGATCTGAGCAGCGTACTTCCAGGGGCCTTCATCCCACATCCATCCTTCACCAAAACGAGTAGTATCAAACAAAGACCCATCTAAAAAGAGTGTATCTATTTCCGTTAAATTAGCCGATGTCATTTTTGCGAGTGAATCCAGTTCCTCAAGAGTCAAATCAGGATCGCCGCCTGCCACGAGGAAAATATTGTTTTTTCCCTGATACACCGACGTTGAAAATGTGTATCCGGTGTCTATGAGAGCCAAAGAAGCAATGCAGGTAAATAATTTATTGTTACTGGCGGGGTTAAAGAGAGAGTGCGCATTTAATTCATAAAGTGTCTGATGGGTTTTCAGAGAAACAATTTTTATTCCAAGGTTTGTGGTAAGCCCGGAACGATTAATGGTGTGGCGAATCGCTGATCGAATTGGAAACTTCCCTGCTTCCCTGTATACTCTAGGAGTATTTGTACAGGACATAAAAAAGAAAATTAGAAGAAGATTAATAGATTTCACTTGAATCTTTGGATTGATGAATAGGCTTTTTCTCCACCATATCTCTATAGAAGTTCCAAACTTCCGCAAAGATTGGGTCATTTTAAGCATCAGTAGTTTACTCATTTTAAATATAGAATTTTTCTTGTAACGACTTTTTCTTTAGGCGAAGAAACATAAATAAAATATACGCCTGAAGACAACTGGGCAGTGATACGTGTTGGAATTTTTAATTGATGATTATTTCTCTGATCCAGAATCAGTTTTTCTTCCCATTCTAATTGTCCCAACAGATTGAACATACGAATTAAATAGGTTCCTTGAGAACCGTTAATATCTATTAATCCACGGTTGTTAAATGGATTGGGATAAAAACCAATTGAAAACGCATCGGGAGCCCATTGGTGATTGCCATCAATGGAAACATTGATTCCTGTGAGGTAATTCGTGATGCGAAAGAAATAATTTCTTCCGATTTCCTCATTAAAAAGCTCCAGAGGAATGGACGATATGATGAAAGGCACTGTTTCAGACGCGATAGCTAAAATGTGGCCATCCTCATCCTGAATGACAGGGAAAATATCAGTATTTTCAGAATTAATGTTAAAAAGATTCAAGGTATCAAAAAGAGATGTATTAATTATTTCGCTGGTGTTAAAGTCAACAAAGGGCTCATTAAATCCAATAATCTGGTCCGGAGGAGGAATATTCCCTCCTAAAGAAACCCCCACCGAATCGAGAAAATGAAGCCCCTTTCCATTGGAGAGAAAAGTGGCTAAAGCCTGAGAACCGATCACACAGAATGGCGTTTCTAATAGAAAAGTAATAAACGGATCTGTCCAAATACCTTGTTGATTGCCGGTCAACACAATAGAGCTAATGGCATCAGGGAGCACCACTGTCGAATCAACAGGTAAGTTGGAATAATGGATAGAATTAAGTCCAATATCCAGTTCGGAGGCAATGATTCCTGCATGGGTGATAAAAGGAGCCACAGGAGTTTCATCCATGTGGTAAGAATCAATAAATAATAGTCCTTGATCAATTGGACTTTTCCTGAAAACATAAATGTCTGAAAAGTCACTTTCGTTAGGGAATGGTGCATTATCAACAGCAGTCATTTTAAAATATCCGGTACTGGATGAAAATGAACCTGCGTGGTATTCATTTATATCTGGCGTCAGAATACTTTCGTCATGATTATTATACCAATGGTCCAAATCGTAGCTGAAATATAATCGGTAACCCTCTAAATCCTCTTCCTGGTTTTCATTCCATCTTAAAAAAAAGCCATTATTTTCTGCAAATATAAATGACAGCTGTGGGGAAGCAGGAGGGACTTGATCTGATTCAACTACCTCAAAATTAACGTCCACGGTATCGCTGTTAAAATATTGATCAAAGACCATGACTCTTGCTATATAAAATCCGCTATCCCACCCGGTAACATTTAAAGAATAATCACCTGAGATATGATTGGTAATAATATAATGGTATGTTCCTGTATTTGATCCCAGAAAATATACATTATCAATATAGTTATCTGTTGTGGGAATGTAATTGAACTCAAATGGGAACCTGGGGCCAATCATATTTTCTCCAGATTGATTCAATACAACGAACCCTATTTTATAAATGCCATTATTATCTCCGATGGGCCCGTCGTCTGTCCGGTCTGTGGCGTTACAAACAATATCCACCAAACCAGTTACCCGATTATTTGAAAACTGAACTGTTGAATTATTCGGATAAAATTTTACCCAGTTCACATGCGGGTCATGGATATCAACCAAAGGAGATATACCTCCATTTACTCTGATGGCGTTCCTTTCTGATCCAGGATAACCATCTTTGAAATGAATATGATTCCAGGTATTTGTCCAACCAAGGATGGTCAAAAATGCTTCAACAGAGTCCCCTACACTCAAGGCGGTATTGGGAATCACATGTACGTAAGCATATTGTCCGGCTCTAATCCATGAATTGATCCCGTATTGGCTTGGCGTGCCGATGCTGGTGATAATTTCATCAACCACTGAGTAAACAGCATTCCCTTCAGGAAGGTGGATATCGATTCCATCGTGAAAATGGTCGATATCTCCGGAAGAGCCGGAGCGACACTCACAAAATGTGCCATTAATCCAATGTTGCTGATTAAAGGGTTCACAGGGCCAGTTGTAAGATTGACAAAAAGAAACAACATTCAATACTGTAAAAATAATAAAATTATTTTTAGACATTGTTCATTCTATAATCCGGTATTGAATAAGCAAATTATCTAATCTTAAATAGAATGAATTGACCATTTCTAAAGGAAAAACATCAACATTTCGTACTAGGCCATCCTGAAGAAGGATTGTAGAGGCAGATTGATCGCTCATGTTATATTCTTTCAAAATAATGGACTGATAAATATTTCCATGATTATCAGCCTCAATATTGCCTCCTGCGATGATATAAACAGATTGGTCAATTATCCATGAATCAATTGGATAGATTTTCGATTGAAAGTCTCTTCGGCGCAATGGCTCTGTTGTTTTATCATTGTAAATAAGTATTTTATCCCTATAAATAAGAAAAAATTGATCCCTGAACCATCCGGTTTTTTGAGGAAGTTTTTTTAGTGCAATCGTCTGATTGATAGTTTGGTGATTTATATCATAAAATATAAGAAAAGGTTTTTGTTGATTTGGAAACAATTGACTTTGAGTTCCCACAATGGCAGAAATGTTTTCGTTAGAAATGGAGAAAAAATAAGGGATGGTTAAGGGTAAATCCCTTATCAAATTTGGTTCATTATTGAGCTTGAAAATGGAAACATTTTCCTGAGCGTTCAAATCGGCTGATTTCATTCCCAGCAGATAAATATTTCCTGAATAATTCTCACTGTATAATAATTTTTTCTCATGGCTCCAAGAAGATTTATTAAAAAGAGAATATTCAATTCCTGTTCCGTTTCTAAAAGATATTATTTGAACTTTCTGGCCTTCTGGTTGGAGTAATACCAAACCAGTGGGGGAAAAAAGGAGTTCGGGTAACCCGATATCTATGGACTTAATGATGATCTTTAGGAAGTCAATCTCTCCATTTTTTTGTAAAAGATAAATTGAATAATGATCGTTGAGCTTAAGATCTTCAGTAAAGAAAGCCGCCAAGTGCCCCTGATGATATGTGTTCGGAATAACATTCACAATTTTGCCAATTCCTTTTGTATCCACAATTTGATTCCCAATTCGAACCATTCCCTCATTCCAGGAAATTAGTTGATCATTGTTGGCGATTAGAAAATGGAATTCAGTATCCAGGTGAATATTATTTAATTCCGTGATTCGGTCTCCGGCGGTCATTAAGCCGATAAGCAACAGAAAAAGAAAAATATTCCGGAGTGTTCGATTATGATTTAACAAAAAGTTTCCTTTATCTCAATTATTAATCATGCTGACTTTAAATAGTATTAAAATAGTTTTTTCAAGTAATGAAAAAGTAACAAGAATCTATTTCAATAATATGAGTCTTTTTGCGTTTTTAATTTTTCCATTTGATTTTAGGAGTATAATATAAACTCCTGATGCTTGTTCATTTCCTCCATTATTTTTACCAAACCAGTCGGTTGTATAATCCCCTGGGATCAATTTTTGATTGACAAGTGTTGAAACAATTTTACCTCTTATATCAATCATGAGCACTTCAATCTTTCCGAACTCAGGGACTGAAAAGGGAATAGAAGTTTTGCCATTAAAGGGGTTTGGATAGTTTTTTCCGATTAAATACTGATCAGGTAGAGCTTCTAGGGTGGAATATACTCGATTGGAAGAAATCGATTCATTTCGATATCGATCTGAATGTGTTGCAAAATATTGATAGATATTATCTGGACGAGGAAGAATATCAGTAACCGTTATCAATTCAGTACCAAAATTGACAGAAATAATTTCACTGTGATCAGGGGTAGACTCCGGGTTAATAGATCGATATAATATGGTCCATGTGGGACGTTCAATTGAAGATGGATAAATAGTTAATTCCATTGTGACTGAATCTAAAGGCTGGATAGTTAAAGAAGGTGGATTTGGAATAGAATTTGGATCGTCAGGGATAGGTGGTATTTTGGTTTTTTGTGCAAAAAAGGTGTCCCCGGCTGTTTCAAAATAGTGGTTATTGGCCCAAGTGCTGTAGCTAAAAAATTGAAAACCGCTCACCCACCCTAAAGATCGAATAGCATTAATGATTTCAGGGTGCCTGTACCAGACATTATTTTCCTCAAGGATGTATGAACCGGGGCCGACGGTAAAAGTTCTATTCGATTCAAGCCCCGGTTGAATAAAAATATACCAGCATTGAGGGCAATTATCTTCCAGCATACCCGTAAAGCCCGTGGCAGATGTCCAATGATAGCTCATAGGCATCAAATGATCAAGGCTTCCTTCATTATACCATTTGGCTCCATCCTGATAGACCATTCCGTATCCCTGCCAATCTGACCAATTATACTTTCCTAAAACGGCTGCAGATAACCGGACATAAGGTTTCACAACTTGAATCGAATCATAAAGTGTTTCAACAAAAGAGGTTACAGACCATCGCCACCAATCTTCCCAGGAATTAAAACCTTCTGGCACTCCATTTGAGTAAGGATGGAGATAATCATAAAGAAATCTTCCTGATTGATTAGACTGCAAGTTAATCAGTTCTTCATCAGTAAGAGTTCCATCCAATCTCTGTAATTCAGTGAGGGTGCTGGTTGCCTGCCTGCCAGTATTTGTAAATTCATTCCATCTTATGTAATCCAGGTGTAAACCATCAATGTCGTAGTTTCTGACAATTTCCATTGCAACGTTAACGGTATAGTCCCGAACCTCTTGAAGGCCGGGAGAAATAGAACGATAGGAAGTCATTGGTGCACCGTTTTGATCTCTACAAATCCATTCAGGATGGAGAGCAGCGGGGGTTCCATCGTGTGTACTGGAAGTTTGGAATACATTAAACCATGCATGTAGTTCTAACCCCCGTTTATGCGCTTCGGCTATAGCATATTTTAATGGATCATATCCCGGGTACTGATAATCTGAATAATATCCCCATGGTTCATATGACGATTCATAGTAAGCAGTCCCACTTTGTCTGACCTGAAAAATAACTGCATTCATATTTGCTTTTTTATGATCATCCATAATTTTCCGGATATTGGCCATATTTTCACTCGGCGTTTTATTCCTATTTATATGATCCCAAGTAATAACCCAGGAAGAACGGAACTCAATATTGTTACTTTGAGAGTAAACATATTGAAAGGAAATAAAGATAAATATCAGAAACACTTTAAACTTTGGCACCATTTTTCTTTTGTATTATTTGTATTGTCTTTGAGATATAATTATTATTACAATTGCAGTAGCTTATGATATAATATAATATTAAAAAACACTTATACCCGTATTTTAATATTATCAGAGTTAATTAGACAACCTAAACAAGGAGTACAATTATGGTAAAAATGGTTAACAGTAATTTAACCAGAACGTTACTACTTTTCTGTATAGTGACATTGCCCCTCCAGGCGCAATATAACGCATCAGAGGGATTTAGCGTTTCTTGGTCCTTGGATGCAACCACGGATGCCACTCTCTTTCCATTCGCTGGGTTTGGTGCACAAAGTGTACTTTCCGGAATGGATTTTGATGGCGATGGTCGAAGAGAAATTCTCTTCACCACGGACGAAACACTTTCACCCGGTGGCCCCGATCCAGGTAAGCTTGGAATTTATCTCTATGAAAGTGATGGAAATGATTCTTACGTAAATGTATGGTCATTTGTAACGCCAGAACCTGGTAATTCTTTACCGGGCATGGCTTATGGAGATATTGATGATGACGGACTCTGGGAAATTTATTTAGGACAACCTCCAGCAGCTGGTTCCAATGATAACACTTGGGGCACCTATATTTTTGAACAGGGAGCTGATGGCACATTCCCGACTTCAGCAACATTGCTATTCCAATATGGAATGACTTTTGCAGATAATTTCCGTCCTTCCGGCTTTGTGATTACAGATGTTGATCAAGACGGTGTTAAAGAACTATTGTCCATTGATCGTGGTGGCAGAAGGCTATCAATTGATCAGTTAGCCACAACCACATTTGACGAGTTTGCTTCTTTTACAAATGAATTTCTTGATGTAGATCATTTAGGTGGTGGCGGAGTCTACAACTTAGACGTGGTTGATTTTGATGGGGACGGCCTGAATGAAGTATGGGTCAATACCTGGGATAATTTCAGCCTTGCTATTTTTGAAGCGGATAGCGCAGATACTTATAGTTTGCAAGTAGATTTAAATGGTATCCATCCTGACAGCGATCCGGGTTCTTTTCGCCGTAGTGGATTTGCATTCGCAGATCCTGATGGTGATGGTGAACTGGAATGTTGGTTCCCAATGACCAATGGTAAACTTTACTATTTGGATAATGTGGACAGCAGTGTCGCTGATCTCACCGGTGCTGATTTTGTTGAAGTGGGCTCATTTGGTGGCAGAAATCGTGGTTCAGATATGGGTGATATAGATGGTGACGGGAATGATGATATTATTGCATCCCGGGGAACAGAAGAGAAAGTTGCCAGAATAGAATATACAGCAGGTAACCCAGCGGATTCTTCAAGTTATGATTGGTCAACGATTTTGGAAAGTGCAGGGGAACCTTTGGATCGTTATTATTCTGTAGATATCGCACCGGTTGACTTGGACGGAGATGGGCTGCGAGAAGTCGTATTAGCCAATATCAAAGCCAGTGATACAGGTCAGGCAGCTATTATTGTTCTGGAATACAATCCTTCAACAGCATCCACTTTGGCCGATGGATGGTCAATGATGGGGAATGCAACACCGGCTGATGCTGATGATCTTTATGGCGGAAGCAGTCGTTCAGCTATTGCAGGTATGGATATGGACCAGGATGGCTTCAACGAAGTGATTTTGACTGATTATGCCGGCCATCGTGTAGTGGTTTTTGAATACACAGCCAGCGGTGCTTTCGAAGAAGTCTGGGCTGCGCCGGAAGATACGGCAAGCCATTACGGTTCAAATCCAAGAACCGTTGGTGTCGGTGATCTGGATGGTGACGGCAAAGATGAAATTGTCTATCCAGTCGCTTCCACCGGTAAAGAAGGTTGGTGGGTTTTTGAATGGGATGGCGTTGTCGGCAGCGATAACTATGGTACTACCTATTCATCCATTAATATGGTGGAAATTGATACATGTTGTGCTGGGGACGGCTCTTCCTTCAGGGGGGATCATGAACGGACAACTATCGCAGATGTGGATGGGGATGGTCAGCAAGAACTGGTGATTGCCATTCGGCGCGGAAGTACCCGCGGAACGCTCATTACATCCGTGACTGGTGATATTGAATATAATTCCGGTGGAACCGGTTTTGAAACTTGGATCTCCGAAGGTTTCTTTAATAAGAGCAATTATGGCGGTGGGTCACCTTACCAATCCTTACCGGCTGATTTAGACGGAGACGGAACCTTAGAACTGGTAAATCATACTTGGAATTATTTCAACTTCTATAATATTGATATTACGGGAGCCAATACCTACGTTGCACCTGTTGTGGATGCCACAGACAGTTATTACCAGGCCACTTATCCAAGCGATCATGTTTCACTTTTTGGTGGAGCTGCAGCGGATGTTGACGGTGACGGGGATGATGAAGCATATTTCCCGGATTACTATACCGGTGATCTTTGGGTAGTTGATTATACTTCTGGTGATGATGTTCTGACAATTAATGGTGATCATGTAGTAAATGTGGTCCCCGGGGTTGGGTCATTTTATGCAAGCATCTTTGATGTGGATCAAAATGGTTACCCCAATATCTTTGTTGGTTCTGGTCGCGGTCAAGTTATCACCAGTACTGAACTGGTTGGTACGGACCCTCGAGATCCTTCCCAATATCAGACGAAAGTTATTTACACAGGTGAAAATGATGTTTTCTCTAATATAACTGTCGTTGATTCAGGCGGGACGGTAACAACATCCCTATCACGACCAAGTACATTCGCTTCTAAAGTTCTTTCAGAATGGAATGGAAATGGTCTTGATTTTGACGGAGATGGTCATTATGAATTAATTGCCAGTTTTCAGGGGAATGTTGATAGTACTACCACAACCACATATACCTATAATGGAACCAGTTGGGATACAACGGTCACCAAGGTGGTAAATGATAAAAACTGGATCATTATGCATCTGGAAAATTCCGAAGGAAACGTGGGAGTGAAAGATATCACTTTCATTACACCGGATGATTATAAGTTGCTTCCAAATTATCCTAACCCGTTTAATCCAACAACCAATATTGAATACGTATTACCCTTGCAGAAGAATATTACTATTCGCATTTATAATATGCTGGGACAAGTAGTACGGACATTGGTTAATAATGAGTTAAAATCTGCCGGACATCACAGCGTCCAGTGGAATGGTTTTAATGATGCTGGTATGAAAGTAGCCAGTGGTGCCTATATCTATTCTCTTGAATGGGGCAATTTCAGAAAAACCAATAAAATGATGCTTATGAAATAAAACTGGTTAAATCACTGGCCGCTCATTTGAGCGGCCAGTGATTAACTGTTTGTTTAAATATTTCCTCGTATTACTTCCTATCAATTTCACAACTCAAGAAACTGCATAATTAGATAATGAATAAAAACACCCTAAAGATTATAATCGGAATGATCCTGTCCACCACTTTTTTATGGAGTGCAAATGGGAAAATTGCCGGACATATTACTGACAAGGATAATGGTGATCCTTTGCCGGGTGTTAACGTATTGGTTGAGGGTACATTTTCGGGAGCTGCGACGGATATTCATGGGGATTATGTGATTATTAATATTTCTCCCGGCGATTATTCACTGCAAATTTCATTTATTGGTTATGCGACTCAAAAAATAAAAGGACTTCGAGTTAATATTGATCAAACGACCATTCAAAATATTATGTTGACTCACGAGGTGCTCGAAGGACAGGAAGTGGTTGTTCTTGCTGACAGACCGATGATTCAAAAAGATCTTACATCCTCTCAAAAAATAACCACCGGAGCAGAAATTAAAGGTATGCCGGTTGAATCTTTCTTGGGTGTATTGACCACTCAGGCCGGTGTAAATCAGGGAGCGGATGGTGCCTTACATATTCGAGGTGGACGTGCGAACGAAATTGGTTACTATATTGATGGTGTTGCAGTGAGTAATCCGTTTTTTACAAATTCACTGGCAATTAATGTTTCCAATAAAGCATTGGAAGAAATGAAAGTAGTCAGTGGCGGTTTTAACGCTGAATATGGTAACGCCATGAGTGGAATTGTCAATTTGCAAATCAAAGAGGGTGGGAAAAATTATGAAGGTAGTTTTTCTGTCTATTCAGGGGATTATTTATCATCTGATACGGATTTGTATACTAATATTGATAATGTAAACCTCACAGCAAATATGATTATGGAAGGTTCCCTGTCCGGACCGGTCCCTATTATTAGTGGGGGGGATCGACTTACATTTAATATTAGTGGTCGCTTAAGTGATAATGATGGCTACCTCTATGGTATAAGAGAGCATACACCGAAGGATTTTGCTGATTTCCCGGCATCAGGTGATTGGTATATTGAAAAAGGAGGGGATGGGAAATTCGTCTCGATGAACCCCAGTCGTAATTTAAATAGTTTAGGGAAGTTAACTTTCCGTTTAACGCCTCGATTAAAGCTATCAGGACAACTTCTATTTACAGAGAATAACTGGAAATCCTATGTACACCGTTATAAATATAATCCGGATGGAACCTATAATTATTCAAATAAAAATACAAACTATTCTTTGAAATTAAATCACGCCATTGGATCCAAAAGTTATTATGAAGCCAATGGTTTTTTCAGTACAACGAACTACAGCATGTATTTATTTAAAGATCCTTTAAACCCCAATTATGTTCGAACCGATTGGATTAACACCGAACCCAGTTCTGCCACATTTGTTTTTGGCGGGACTCAAATGGGGCATAGTTACCGGGAATCAAACTCTTCTGGTGGGAAATTTGATTTTACCAGTCAAGTTACATCAAAACATGAGATTAAGTTTGGTGCCAGTGGACGAATAGATAATCTTAAAGAGGAAAATTTTACAGTTCTCTATAGCGATCAGTATAGAACACCAACGGTGTTACCCGCTAATGAGACACCTTTTCATAACCTATATGATAAGCAGACATTATTTTTATCGGGATATATTCAGGATAAAATTGAATATTCTAACATGATAATGAATGTCGGTGTCCGTTACGATTATTTTGATCCAAAGGCCGATTATATCACAGATTTATTGGATCCCGAAGGTGGTACAACACCGGCAGATCCAAAAACAATGATTTCGCCCCGTTTAGGAATATCATTTCCTATTACTGATGAGGGAATTCTCCATTTTTCTTATGGTCACTTTTACCAGGTACCCACCTTGAGGAGACTATATAAAACAAGTATTTTCGGTGCGGGGCTGGCACCAAGTATTGGTTATGCAAATCTGAGACCCGAAAAAACCGTTAATTATGAATTTGGACTCCAACAACAGGTAACGAATGTGTTAGCAATAGAAATCAACGTATTCTATAAAGATATCCGAGATTTGCTAGCATTACAAACCATACACTACGAATCATCGGTATATGGTCCTTCTGATTATAGTGTTTATCTGAATAAAGATTATGGGTCTGTCAAAGGAATTACATTTAGTTTAACAAAACGATATGACCCTGTTAGCCGCTTATCAGCCTGGGCAGACTATACATACCAAATTGCTGAAGGGAATAGCGTTAACTCCGGATCGTTTTTATTTAATGCGTTGACTGGAGAAGAAGAAGAAAAACGGATCGCGCCGTTGAATTGGGATCAAAGGCACATTATGAGTGCAACCGTGATGTTTGGGGACCCCAGAAAATGGTCCATTAGTTTTATCGGAAAATTGAGTAGTGGTTGGCCTTATACACCTGATATTCCACTGGCGAATTATGTACCATATCCCAATAGTGATAATAAGCCATTTCAACAGTATGTTAATATGAGGCTCCAAAAGACGTTTTCTCTTGGAGATTATCATTTAGTTTTCTTTGCAAAAGTGTATAATTTATTTGATACACGGAATGAACGATATGTTTTTGATGATACAGGTAGAGCGGGATATACATATGGTTATCGATCTAGCCAGGAAACGGCAGAACTGGTTCGCCACTACGGAGAACCGGGTATTCATACATGGAAGGAATATATGACAAGACCTCAATATTATACGGCTCCCAGGTCTGTTTCTATAGGATTAACGGTTGATTTATGATGATAATAAAACGAAAAAATATTGTACTGATCTTCAGCTTAATTCTACTTGGGTTTTGTTTATTAGAACCATTAAATGCCAAAACAAAAAGATTGAAAAAAGGATCAAAGGAATGGTTTATCGAGGGACCAAAAAAGACCTGGACAGATAGTGAATATCAAAAATATTATCAATGGCGAGAGAACGTTTATCGATTAATGAAAGCCCAAGGGGATGACAATCAAGTACTACGGCGTCAAAAAGCCATTATGAATGGAAATAAAATTACAGCTGAAATTTGGAACTATGGTTCTATTTCCAGTCCCGGGAATAAAGTGACAGATATTGTTTGGGAAGGACTAGGCTATGGTTACGAATTCGGACCTTTTATTTGCGCAGAAGTAGAAGTGGATCCCAAAGACCATCATCAGGATGCTTATTGGAAGGTAGACGATCAAGGAGACACCACTTGGTATGCCCGAGTGATTAGTGATGGATTAACGTCTCTTGGCGGGGAAGTATCACCAGACGGAACTGAATTTTGGGGATGGGAGCCTCTGGCGTGGAATGATGACTTTTCGATTCCTTATGCTGACCCTGCAAGTGATCAATTACCCACTTCCAATGATTTGGACAGGGATGGAGACGGAAAACCGGATAGCTGGCCCTACGGTTGGTACAATTCGGACCTGAAAGAATATGTTTGGCCCGGTGCGTTACGTCAGGGGTCATCTAATTCCGATTTGGAAATATTTTTTGTAACGGATGATCGTTCAAATAAAGAATTTGGATACTACCCGTTTCCTGAAGATTCTTCCCGCAGAGGATTGGGGTTGGAAATTGAATCGAGATATTACCAGTGGGCGAACCCTTTAGCAGAAGATATTATCTTTTTGATTTTTAAAGTCACTAATAAGAGCGGGAAAGATTTAAATGAAGTCACATTTGGCATGTGGGGAGACCCTCACATAGGTGGTCCGGGAAATTGGCAGGATGATTTGTCATATTTTGATAGAGATATTAATATGGTATATGCCTGGGATGAAGATGGATATAGCGATATAACAGGAAGGCCTCCGGGCTACTTCGGATATAAATTTTTAGAAAGTCCCGGCCAGCCATATGATGGTATTGATAACGACGGTGATAATATGATTGACGAAAGCCGGAATAACGGGATTGATGATGATAATGACTGGGACCCTGAAAAAGATGACGTCGGAATTGATGGAGTACCAAATACAGGAGATGAGGGAGAGGATGACGGCATTCCTACATCCGGAGATCCTTTTGATCCTCGTCAGCCGGGTGAACCGAACTTTGAATGGACAGATTTAGATGAATCAGATATGATTGGATTAACGGGATTTTCGTCTCCTCCATTCACCAGTCAAAATAGAATATCCAATGATCACTATATTTGGGAAAATTATTTACAACCGGGTGAATTTGATTCTGCCAATGCCAATCAGGCCGGAGATTATATTTTTATTTATAGTTCCGGTCCATTGACATTACCTGCCGGGGAAGCAAGGCGTTTTTCCATTGCGTTAGTTTTGGGCCAAGATTTTGAAGATCTAACACTCAATGCACTGACCGCTCAGGATATTTATGAAAAAAACTATCAGTTTGCCAAACCACCTGATAAACCCGGTGTTGTCGCTGTCCCCGGGGATGAAAAAGTCACGCTCTATTGGGATAATAAAGCGGAATCATCATTTGATCCTATTAGTCAGTCCCATGATTTTGAGGGATATGTTATTTATCGAAGTATCGATCCTTCCTTTTTAGATCAGCAAACGATCACAGATGCCAATGGATCTAAATTTTTATTTGAACCCCTTAAAATGAGTTCAGGTGCCCCGGCACGGTTTGATCTTGATAATGAATATAGTGGATTGAGTACTATCCCGTTTCCGGGCAGAGGAGTCTATTATAATCTGGGCAATAACACGGGTTTGCAACATTCTTTTGTCGATTCGAATAATGTGATCAATGGACAAACTTATTATTATGCAGTGGTCTCCTATGACCATGGGGATGACAGTCTGGGTATTGCGCCATCAGAATGCTCTAAAACCATTACACTCAACCCGGAGACAAATGAAGTCATATTAGATGTCAATACCGATCAAGTTATTCCAAGATCTCCCACTGCGGGATACGTCCCTGGTCATCTGCAAAATGATTGGATTGAACACGTTAGTGGTGTCAGTACAGGAAAGTTGGTTGTGGAAATTGTAGATCCGAGAGCGGTCGAAAATGAGAATTTATTTGAAATTGCATTTACAAGTCATCCCACTACCTATTCTGTGAAGGATTTAAACCTGGTCGAAGAGGAAATATATATTAAACTGAATCAATTTGTGCGACTAGATTTTACGAATATTGATAGTAGTTCTTTTATATTAAAAGCATTAAACGGCAATACTACTTATACTGGGAATGTAGACTATGAATTAATACCCAGTACTGGACAAATAAGAGGAATAATCGATGGTGCATTGGTTGATGAAACTACCTATCTGGCTACGTATTATTACTACGGAGTATCTGGAAGTCATTTGTTAAATATGGAAGAGGGAAATCCAGTTTTTGACGGATTAAAGGTTTACGCGAAAGATGACGTTTTGGCCTTAGACGAATCTAAAATGGGGTGGAGTGCCGGTTCAATAACTAACTGGACTCCACAAGTAAAACCGTTTAATAACTTAGATACAAAAATGTATCCAGCAGATTATGAAATCAGGTTTTTCGATCATATTGCAGATTCGAGTGCAAGGGATGGGTACGGGTATATTAAAGCAAAGTTTCAAATTTGGGAGACAACTGAAGGCAAAGTACCTGAACAAAGAAAAATGGTGATTATTGAATTACCACCTGCTGACAGTTTATGGACACCTGGAGATAGAGCGATTATTTTACAGGGAGACGGGACCTCGACTTCATCATGGGAATTTACTTTTATGGAACCCAACGAAGGGGGCATTGGTCCTAGCAGTGGTGACATTTATTATATCGCGACTACCAGATCCTTTTCTAATGATGACATATATCAATTCACAACCAATGCATCATCGATTAACAGAAAAAAAGCAGTTAGCGAATTGAAAAAAATAAGCGTAGTTCCAAATCCATATGTAGTGACCAATGTATTGGAGCCATTAGACTTGCAAAATCCTCGGGACCGGGGTCCAAGAAAAGTTTACTTTAATCATTTGCCGAAAGATTGTACAATTCGGGTGTATACAATCACGGGAGAATTGGTAAAAACGCTGGAGCACCATTCTGACATCGATGATGGAAAAGAATTCTGGAATCTTACAACAGAAGACAATTTCCCAATTGCTTTTGGTATCTATGTATTTCATGTGGATGCAGGAGATTTGGGTGAAAAAATTGGTCGAATGGCGGTGATAAAATGATGGGAATAACAAAAAGAAATCATTTGGGATTGATTCTAATAATCGTGTTATCTTTGACCTTTATCCATGCTCAATCCACATATACAAATACTATTACAAAGCGCGGGACAACTGCCGCTCAATTCTTAAAAATAGGTGTAGATGCTCGGGGAACATCCATGGGAAATGCATTTGCAGCTATGAGAGGAGACCTGAGTAATATTTTTTGGAACCCGGCTGGATTAGCTTATGTAAATGGCATCCAGATGATGGTTGTGAATAGTCCATGGTTGGCAGGAACGGATTTTAATTATTTTGCTTTTGCTTTTAATTCACCGGGAGTCGGAGTCTTTGGATTTAGTTTAACCAGTTTAGCGATTCCTGAGGATATTGTCCGAACGGTTGAACAACCAGAAGGTACGGGTGAACGGTTTGATGCGAGTGATTTAGCAGTGACCCTGTCTTATTCAAGGCGGTTAACTGATCGGTTTTCAATTGGAGGGAACCTCAAGTATATTCAACAGAAAATTTGGCATTCTACCGCAAGAGCAGTGGCAGGTGATTTAGGAGCATTATTTGTGACTCCTTTCAATGATCTTCGCATAGGTGCCAGTCTTTCTAATTTTGGGAATAATCTCAAAATGGATGGGCGAGATATCATTATCAGTATCGACCCTGATCAACAGAATCAAGGGAATGTTGAATTTGTAAATGCATTATATGAAACAACTTATTTTCCACTTCCCCTGATTTTTAGAGTAGGAGTTGCAGGTGAGCTTATTCAAAATGATAAATTAAGACTTTCGTTTGGTATTGATGCATTGCATCCAAATGACAATAGTGAAAGTATCAACACAGGTTTGGAATTTGCTTTTTCTGAAACATTTTTTCTTCGGACGGGGTATGCAACGCTTTTCAGAGATAAAACTGAACAGGGTTTAACGATGGGTGGAGGTATTTTTTACCGATTAGGCCAAAGTCATACGAAAATCAAAATTGATTATTCATATGCTGATTTTGGAAGATTTGATTACATTCAACGGTTAACCATTGGGCTAAGATTATAATTCACAATTCCTAAAAATATCTTCTATGGATTCCCGTTTTCTGACGAGTTTAGTTTCATTACCGCTTAATAATACTTCTGCCGCCCTTGGTCTGGTACAAAATTGGCTGGACATTGTATACCCGTAAGCGCCTGCATCCATTACGGCAATTAAATCTCCTTCTTTTACTTTAGGAAATTCTCTGTCGATAGCCAATCGGTCTGTATTTTCGCAAATAGAACCGGTAAAATCTGCAACTAATGTACTGGGAGCATCAGGTTCACCTACTTTATAAATACGATGATATGCGCCATATAAGGCAGGACGCATTAAGGTTTCCATCCCGGTATCCAATCCAATAAAGGTTTTATAGCTGTTTTTTATTCCGGTGACTCTTGTTAACAAAATACACGTATCACCTATAATGGATTTTCCTGGCTCTATCCAGAATTCCGGTACAGAAATATTTTCTTTTTCATAATATTGATTAAATAGTCGAGAAACATTAGAAAAAACCTGATGGAAGTCAAGGGGTGATTCTTCCACTTTATAAGGGATACCAAAACCTCCCCCTATGCTGATAAACCTCATTTGAATTCCCAGCGTTTCCTGTATGGACTGAACCGTATTTAGAACTGCAGTAATCAGTTCACTAAAATAAGAAGGATCTAAAATACCCGAACCAGTCATACATTGGATGCCAAAATTATTAACACCATTCTCTTTGGCAATTCTATATGCATTGATAATGTCAAAATGAGGAACACCAAATTTTGCATTTCCCCCCCCTGTAACAATTTGAGAAAATGTTCCTTTACCAAATCCAGGGTTTAGTCTAAACGAAATTTCATCCGGGATACCTATTTTCATTAATCTATAAAATGAATTAATATCATCAAGATTCAAATGAACTCCTGCATTAAAAGCCGATTTCAAGTCTGCCGGGGATTCATAATTTCCTGTGTAAATACATTCGTTTGGTAAAATCCCAGCAAGTTTTGCGACATACATTTCACCCGGGCTGGAGCAATCTGCTCCTAAGTCAGGAAGATGTGATTTCATTAGTTGTAGCAAATGGGGATTGCTGTTTGCTTTGACGGCATAACAAATATGATATTTTTCGAAATATTGATTCAGGGTGGAATTCAATCTGTTCAAATTCTTTATAATTTGTTCAGATGAATAAAGAAAGATGGGGCTTTGGTACTGATTTGTAATATCCAATAGTAATTTACTATTTTTTACTATATTGATAAGGGGATGAGTTTTATTCATGATTGTTTAGTAGTGTATATTTGTTTTGGAAAATAATATTTCAGGTAAAAATTACATTGTGTTTTAACAAAGTAACAGGGTTCTTCCGTAAATTTATTATCTAATTATTAACACTAAACGGACTATTCAATTTATGAAAAATGACCTGCAACAAGAATATATCAACTCTTTTTGGGACGATGAAATACTCCCCGCCTTAATTGATTATATAAAAATACCAAACAAATCACCTGGATTTGATCCCAATTGGGAAACCAACGGACATATGGATCGTGCAATTGATTTGGTTTCAGACTGGGTCAACCATCATAAACCCGATTCAAGTATATTACATGTATTGAATGAAGATGGTAGGACACCTCTTTTAATTTTAGAAGTTCCCGGATCCTTAGAGGGAAACATTTTGATGTATGGACATTTGGACAAACAGCCGGAGATGGAAGGTTGGTGTGACGGAATGGGACCCTGGACACCCGTATTAAAAAATGACAGGCTTTATGGACGCGGGGGAGCAGATGACGGGTATGCTATCTTCTCATCAGTTTGTGCTGTGAACTCTCTTTTGGATCAGGAAATAGCCATTCCAAGAATTGTCATGATGATTGAATGCTCGGAAGAAAGCGGTTCTCCCGACCTTCCTTTTTATGTAGAACATTGCGCTGATATTATTGGCTCACCGGACTTGGTGATTTGCCTTGATTCCGGTGCAGGAAATTACGATCAATTTTGGATGACAACATCTTTACGTGGCATGATCGGATTCACGATTAAAGTGGACATATTGAAAGAGGGAATTCATTCGGGTGGCGGCAGCGGGATTGTACCATCTTCTTTCAGAATCATGAGGCAGCTTTTTTCCAGAATAGAAGACGAAAATTCGGGACAGATTATCACAAAGAATTTGCATGTAGATATTCCCGAACACCGACTTAATGAAATCAAAGATATGGTCAATGTACTGGATGACGAAGTATTTAATCAATTACCCTGGGTCAATGGAGCCGGACCAATAGACAATAAAGTGGAAATGGTTTTAAACAATACGTGGCGTCCAATGCTATCCACGGTGGGGGCTGATGGTCTGCCAGCAGTCAAAGATGGAGGAAATGTATTGCGACCCTATACTACCCTGAAAGTTTCGTTAAGATTACCCCCATCTCTGGATGCAAAAATAGCCCGCGAAACTCTAGAAAGTGTTTTGTTGAAGAATTCGCCATACGGAGCAAAAATAACGCTTGAGTTCGAAGAGCCCGCTGCCGGATGGAACGCCCCAAAATTATCTGGATGGTTGAATGATGCGATTCAATTTTCATCTGAAACCATTTTTGGCAGACCTGCTCTCAATATGGGAGAAGGAGGCTCTATCCCATTTATGTCCATGTTGGGAGAAAAATTCCCAAAGGCACAATTTGTGATTACAGGCGTATTAGGTCCTCATTCTAACGCGCACGGTCCGAATGAATTTCTCCATATTCCATTTGCGAAAAAATTAACGTCCTGCATTGGAATCATTATCGATGCATTTAAGAAATAAAATGAAAATAATCAAAATACTTTTGTTGAGTAGTTTGCTTTTTGGGCAATCATTTGTAAAAAACCTGAACCAACTTTCTAATCAATTTGATGAAAATTTTCGTATTCAAAAGTCTGCTGCCATCGATAAAGCATTGAAAAAAGGTTGGCCTATAAAAGGTGTGGTTGATGGTCGCTCTTATGAAATTATGGGTTTAAAGCAAAACGGTATGCCCATATATTATGTGACGGAAAATATTAATTCAGCTCGAACCATTTCTACGGACGATGTATGGCCAGGGGGAGATGCATCTTATTTTTTAACCGGACTGGGAATGACTATTGGGATTTGGGATAAAGATAAAGTCAGAAATACTCATCAGGAATTAGTGGGTCGGGTTCAACAAATGGATGGAGCCACTGTTTTAGGCGAGCATGCCACTCATGTGGCCGGCACCATGATTGCATCGGGCATAATGGCCAATGCCCATGGAATGGCTTCCCAGGCACTCCTTCATGCGAGTGATTGGAATAATGATGCCAGCGAAATGGTTACTGCTGCTTCTAATGGACTGGGATTATCGAATCATTCCTATGGATTATTATCTGGTTGGGTCTGGAATTATTTTAATGACAATCTCTGGGCTTGGTTTGGCGATGTAAATGTGGACTCAACTGAAGATTATCAATTTGGTTTTTACAATGATGTCACCCGGGATTGGGATATGATTGCCTACAATGCTCCCTATTATTTAATTGTATTAGCCGCTGGAAATGACAGGACTGATGGCGTAACCCCAGGAACAGAACATTGGGTTTTTTCACCGGCGGATAATGATTATATCTTATCGACCGACGTTCGGGAAAATGATGGCCCTTGGGATTGTATTTCAAACTATGCAGTCGGGAAGAATGTGCTGACAGTTGGGGCTGTAGAAGATATCCCGGGCGGATATGATAATGCCGGACAGGTGCAATTAACTGGTTTCAGCTCTGTCGGCCCCATGGATGATGGTAGAATTAAACCGGATATCGTTGCCAACGGCGCCGGGTTATACTCATGTCTGGAACAAAGTGATACAGATTATGGTACTTTTTGGGGAACCTCTATGGCCGCTCCCAGTGTAACTGGATCCCTGACATTGATTCGACAGCATTACGAAACCGTTATGGATACGACCATCAGAGCAGCTACCTTAAAAGGTTTGGCCATTCATACGGCAGATGAAGCAGGGTCAAATCCAGGACCTGATTATCAATACGGATGGGGATTAATGAATACCAAAAAGGCGGTGAATATGATATCATCTGTGGGTGACGGATATGATATTATTGAAGATGAATTATCTTTTGAAGACAGTTTGGAATATACTTTCACCAGTTTAGGAGCTGATCCGTTTAAAGTCACTTTATCCTGGAGCGATCCTCCGGGAGTCCCTATTCCGCCCGCTGTAGACCCTGGTGACATTATGTTGGTACATGATCTGGATATCCGGGTAATTGATCCCTATGGAGAGACCTATTTCCCTTATCGCCTTAATAAATTTAATCCGACTGAAGCTGCCTTTACAGGAGACAATATTGTTGACAATGTGGAACAGGTTTTTATTGACATAACTAGCCCGGGGATTTATACAGTACAAGTGAAACACAAAGGAATTCTCCAGGCTGTACAACCTTTTGGACTGCTGGTTACCTATGGCACTAGCATACCGGAGTTAATACATGTGACAAATGACGGAAATGATGATACGGCAGATGGATCCATGACTTATCCGTTTGCCACCATTCAGAGCGCGTTGGAATTTTCAGGAATGGGAGATACTCTCTTGGTGGCTCCTGGCGTTTATTATGAAAATGTTGAAATAGATCATAAAAATCTGGTGATTGCTTCTTATTATATCATGGATGGAGATTCCAATCATATCAACCAAACCATCATTGATGGCAATGAATCAGGAAAAACAATTTCAATGAATTTTGCAGGACCCGATACAAAATTAATTGGATTTACTATCAGGAACGGATATACTAATGATAGCGGGGGAGGACTGTATTGTAATGAAAGTTTTCCCACAATAGAAAATTGTATTTTTATTAATAATAAAGCTGGGATGACAAATAGTACCATTAACGGTGGAGGGATTGGCGCTTGGCAGTCGGAAATCACCCTTGATCGTGTTTCCTTTATATCCAATATGGCAGCGGGAAAAGGTGGCGCTATTTTCGCAGCTCAAAGTATCATCAATGGCTCAAATCTATTACTGTCAGGTAATTTAGCAAATGACCGGGGTGGATCCATTTCTCTTTACAAATCTATCGGACAAATGGACCATGTGACCATTACAAGGGATTCTGCCCAAGTTGAAGGTGGCGCTTTGTTTCTTCATGAAAGTGAATTCTCATTAACCAGTGCTATTTTATGGAATAATCGTCCACAGCAAATCGCATTTTCTGAAACGGGTAATACGTCAATTGTCAATATGAATTATTCAATCCTGGATGGCTACGTTACAGGCGTAGTCACCCATAGTAATGGGACAATTAATTTCGGTCTGTTTGATGTTTTTGATTTAGATCCGCTGTTTTGTATGCCTGATAGTGACAATTATTATTTAGCAGAAAATTCCCCCTGTATCGGCACCGGAGAAAATAATTCAAATATGGGGTTCTATGGCATAGGGTGTCAGGAGATGGTTTCAATCGGAGATGAACCAATATCACCTCATAATTTCAGGTTGTTTGCTCCTTACCCAAATCCATTTAATCCATCCACGACCATTCGATTCTCTGTGAATGACGGACAAGCTAAACATTTGGAACTGAGTGTGTATAACGTCAATGGACAATTGGTAAAAAATCTTTTGGATACATCCCTTTCATCAGGAGAACATGAAATAATATGGAATGGGGAAAATCTTTCAAGCGGAATATATTTTCTAAGAATGACCTCCAATAGTTTTACACAAACGCAAAAGCTGATTCTTTTGAAATAATGCCTGGACTCCGCCCTTTTCATTTGGCAATACCAGTTAGTGATTTGGAACATGCCAGACAATTCTATTCAGGTAAATTGGGTTGCACGACCGGCAGGGAATCCGAACGTTGGGTGGATTATCATTTTTTCGGTCATCAGTTGGTTACCCATTTAGATTTATCTAGTTCTGCCAAACCGGTAGACAATCCGGTAGACGGTGATCAGGTTCCCGCACGACATTTTGGAATAATTTTAAAACCGACAGACTGGAATAAACTGGTCGATAAATTAAAAATATCCAATACAAAATTTCTTATAAAACCCAAAACCAGGTTTAAAGGTAAGGCAGGAGAACAATCGACCTTTTTTATACTGGATCCAAGTGGCAATGCTCTCGAATTCAAATCATTTAAGGATGATTCAGTTATTTTTCGAAAATGAACAAAGTCAATTATTCCAAAACTTCTGTTGATTTTCAAAATCTTCCTGAATGGATTACATTATTAAAAGATGAGCTAAATCTAAAAGCTGTGGGAATTGGCTTGATCCATATTAAAGCCGGCAAGGGATATCAATTTCTTCATCAGCATCAGAAACAGGAGGAAATCTATTTCATTTTAAACGGAAATGGTATTTTATACATTGATGGAGAAGAAATCAGCATTTCTGAAGGAGATATCATTAAAATCGATCCACAGGGCAGGCGTGCATTAAAAGCATTGAAGGAGAATGATTTAATTGCCATTTGTGTTGGCGGAATTCAGGTAGAAGGTTTTCCAAAAAATCCGGATTCTAAACCATTAATTGATGACGGAATTCCCGATTATGATGAGCCGCCACCCTGGTATAAAAATAATCGGGAAGTGTTGAATTTGTTAAAAAAATTAAAGGAAAAAAGAAAGATCAACCTCCGTGAATAATGGAATGAAACAAGTCTATTTGGATTATAATGCCACCACACCGATGGATCAGAGAGTATTTGATGCTATGGAGCCATATTTTGTGAAAAAATTCGGCAATGCTTCCAGTCGCCATCCCTTTGGATGGGAGGCAAAAGAAATCGTTGAAAATACCCGAAAAAGTATTGAGACCGAAATCAATGGAAAAACAAAGGAAATTATTTTTACCAGTGGTGCAACTGAATCAATAAACCTTGCCATTAAAGGTATTTGCCAATCGAAAAATATTCAAAAGAATCATATTATTACTCAAGTTACTGAACATAAAGCAGTGTTAGATACTTGTGGAGCCATGGAAAAGTTGGGTTTTAGAATAACCTACATTGATGTTGATAATCATGGCATTGTTCATCCGGAAAAGATTAAAGATGCCATCTGTCCGGATACCTTACTTATTGCTATTATGCACGCCAACAATGAGATTGGGGTAATTCAACCCATCGATGAAATCGGTAAAATATGTAAAGAAAAAGATGTTCTGTTTCTGGTGGATGCTGCCCAGACATTCGGAAAATTATCTATCAATGTCAGGGAGATGAATATTGATTTTCTAGTGGGAACAGGGCACAAGATATATGGCCCGAAAGGAATCGGATTCTTATATATCAATTCTGGTAAACATCTGGATTTTATTCCACAAATTCATGGTGGAGGCCATGAAAGAGGTTGGCGTGCCGGAACGTTACCAGTCCCTCAAATTGCCGGATTTGGGAAAGCGATAGAATTATGCAAATCTGAAAGAGAGGATGATAATAACAGCCAATCAAAATTAAGAAAAATCTTGATGGATGAAATATTAATCTCCTTACCGGACACAATTATTAACGGTAGTATGGTCCATCGTTTACCCAATAATATCAATTTCTCTTTTCCCGGGACAGATGGAGATAGTTTATTAATGAAATTAGAGCATATTGCTGTGTCTTCAGGATCGGCATGTACCAGTGCGACTATGGAACCAAGTTATGTCTTAAGGGCTTTAGGTCTTAATAATAACCTTGCAAAGGCATCCATTCGAGTTGGATTCGGTCGTTTCACAACAGAAGAAGATGTTCGTTTCGCCGCTAGTGAAATTATTAAAGCAGTACGATAAATTTTGTAAAATCAGATCATTCCTATCTATGCCAGACGACGAAATACAACTAATTAACCAAGTTAAACAATCTGATCAAGGGGCTTTTCATCAATTATTTGAAAAATATTACCCGATCCTCTTTCGATTTGTAGTTTATCGGGTTAAAGATCAAGACCTGGCGGAAGATATTGTTCAGGAATCCTTTTTAAGGGTATGGAATATCAGAACAACCCTGGATCCTGAAAAATCTTTCTTTTCTTTGATGGCAAAAATCGGAACCAATTTATGTTATGATCATTTTCGCTATCAGGAAGTCAGGATTCGCCATAAAGACACCATTCCAAAACCAAAGCCTTCTCACTACAGTAACCCTGAGATGGCCCATGATTTTTTGGTTTTACAGGAAGAAATAAACCGAGCAGTTAATGATCATTTACCCGAGAAATGTAGAGAAATATTTGTATTAAGCAGAATGGAAGGGTTAGCGAATAAAGAGATTGCAACCATCTTGGGATTATCGAGGAGGACGGTTGAAAACCAGTTATACCGGGCACTGAAAATATTGAAGAAACAGTTAAGGAATTATTTGTGAGTGAGTCCAATTGAAAAACCGTTATAGAGATAGAAGACAGAAAGAGTATTTCACTAATTCTAAATGTATTAATCGAGAAATAATTGTTTAAAAAAGCGAAAAATATTGACTTAAAACTTGACCCGTCTATGAAACGGATATGGGAAGAAAGTTCCCTTTATCCGCTACCGAATATTCCGGATATAAATGATGCCTGGATGAGATTGGAACAACGGATGGAAATTGAAGATTCCAAAGAAAACAAAGTGGTGGTGTCCCAATTATCCACCATTAAAAACTATATCAATCCGATACGAATATTGGCATTCACTATAGTACTTGCTCTTGGATTAGCCACCCCATCATTGTATTCTCATTTTACAACAACAACCATATTGACAGAACGGGGTCAATTCAAAAAGGTATTATTGACCGATGGATCTACAGTTACTCTAAATGCAGATAGTAAAATATCATACAAAAAAGGTTTTGGTAAAGATCATCGACATTTAATTTTGCAAGGTGAAGCATTTTTTGAAGTAGAAAAAGATCAGGTACCATTTGTAGTTGATTTTGGATCTACAAGTGTGGAAGTATATGGTACGAAATTCAATATAAAAAATCGTCCTGAGGATGTTGAAGTAGCTGTTGTAGAGGGGAAAGTAAAAGTATCAGAAAATAGAAATCAAAATCATTCTGGAGTATTTTTGACAAATGGGCAATTGGTTAAGGTCATAGATCATCTTAAAATTGGGCCATTAAAAAACTTTGTTTTTGATGAATATCCTGGATGGATTAATAATCGACTGGTGCTTCAAAATTCAAAACTACTAACTGTTTGTAATGAAATTGAGCGTAAATTTGATGTCAATATTGAATTTGAAAGTGCCAGCCTCGGTGATTTAAAAATTACAGGTATTATTGAAGCTAAGGATTTAATATTTGTATTGGAAACACTCTCCGTACTTGCACAACGATCATATCGGTTTGAAAAGGACACATACATTATCTACTGATTCGCTTTTAGTTAAATTACTTTTATTTTTTCTTGCATTCCGTCCCGCCTTTCCTCAACAGGAAGGCGGGATTTTTTTTCATTTTAATCAAAAACCTTTAACTGAATCACTGGACTCTCTGATGGAGGAATATGATTTATCCATCGTTTATCAGGATATTTATCTCACTGGAAAAACCGTAGATGCCCTTTGCGAAAATTGTACAATTGATGAAGCATTATCAACATTATTGATTGGCTCTGGTTTGGAGTGGACTCAAAGAAATAATCAATTCATTATCGGACCATCTGGGACTGGATTAAAAATTTTTAATATTATGGGATATATAACTGACCAAGTTTCAGGTGAATTTATCCCCAATGCGAATATCCATGTTCTTCACTCATATATGGGAAATGTATCATCTGAAAATGGTTTTTTTATTCTTCCCAATATCCAGACAAAAATTTGTACACTCAAATTTTCATATATTGGTTATGAACCAGAAACAATTATACTTGGGAACCAGAAAGAAAAAAGTTATTTATTAAATGTAAAACTGTCCCCAATAATTTTATCTGGTCCTGGTGTCACTGTTACTGGGGAACGGTACGATGTTATTCAACAGGGGGAGAATATCAGTCAAATATCCTATTCACCCCAAAATGTAGCAACAATCCCCAACCTTGGAGAAAACGATGTTCTCCGTTCCTTGCAGTTGCTTCCGGGAATCCAGGGAGGAAATGTGGGTTCGGCTGGATTATTTATCCGAGGTGGGGCTCCCGATGAAAACAAAATTCTCCTTGATGGTATTTCTTTATATCAAATAGATCACTTTTTTGGATTCGTCAGTTCAATAAACCCTGAGGCAATTAAGGATATTCAAGTATACAAAAGTGCTTTTCCTGTTCGTTTTGGAGGCAGAGTTAATTCTGTTATCAATTTGACAGGTAAAAATGGAGATATGAATCATACTCGATTTTCGGTACATACGAATCAGTTGAGCAGTGGATTCTCATTCCAACAACCTTTCTTAAAGAGAGGAAGTTTCTTATTAATGTTTCGAACAACTTTTGCTGATAAGTTTCATTCTGATTTTTATAATAAAATCTATCAATTTTTAACAGAAGGCAGTGGACTGAATGTGAATGGTGCCATTATTCAAACAGACTCCACAGCAACTGAATCATATACACCAACTTTTGATTTTTCGGATATGAACGCCAAACTCACATTCTTCTTGTCTGACCAAAATATAATGTATTTTAGTTATTATAGCAGCCAGGACAAGTTAACTGAACGAAGCAATTTCGAATTCGATAAGGGATTTATTAATGTAAATACAAATGATGATACAGAATGGCATAATGATGGAGCCAGTATTAAAATGTCACATCAGTGGGAGAATTATTCTTTTACCAATATTCTAATATCCAATTCAATTTATCATAGTAATTATGTATCCAGAACATCCTGGATTTATGAATCAACTCCTGATCGAATATCCTTTTCTGACACGGTTGAGTTTGTTGAAAAAAATGAGTTAGAAGATTTATCGTTTCAGTTTGATCAAGATGGTATGATTAATAATCATAAACTATTATTTGGCGCAAAGAAATCCTTTTTCCAAACCAATTTTGATATTGTTCAGGATCAGGATTCAATCTTTTACAAAGAAGTATCTCGAAATACCCTATCCTTATTTGCTGAGGATCAAGTAGCAATAACCGATCGGTTTGCCCTGAATACTGGTTTTAGGGTATCACATTTCTCTGAATATTCGGCATGGTCTGTTTTGCCCAGATTGGCATTAGGGTATAAACTCAATCCATTTTCAAATATCAAATTTGCTGTGGGACAGTATATTCAATATATGCATCGGTTTAGTAATGATTTCATTTTGAGTGGAAATAAATTCGTCTGGTTATTATCATCAGATGAGCTAAAACCCATCACTGCAACTCATCAAGTGGCAGGCTATTATTTGACTTTGAATCACTATGTGATTAATTGGGAAATTTACAAGAATCACAAAAACAACATAGCGAGTTTTTCACGTTTGTTATTTCCCGGTGATGTTTATGATCATGGACAAGTAATCCAAGGAAAAGAGTATTCCAGTGGAATGGAAGTCCTTGCCCAAAAAACAGAAGGTGATATTACGGGGTGGATGAGCTTTAATTATGGTGTCTCCCGATGGACATTTGATGAATTGAACGGTGGGAAAACATTCCTTTCTAGCCACGATAGAAATCACGAATTTAAAATAGTAGCAACGACAAAATTGGGACCTTTTAGTGTTACTTTTTCATGGGTATTTCTTTCTGGAAAGGTCTATACAAATAACAGCGATTTAGTGGTTTTTGAAGATGAACTTGGGAATGTATCCCTGGAGGCAAAACCTGGAACTTTAAATAATAGACGATTACCGGATATTCACCGTCTCGATATGAATGTATATAAAACAACCAGCCTGTTTGGACTTAATTGGGAAGTAGGATTATCATTGTTTAATGTCTATAATAACCATTATATCAGCCATAAAAGATATATATTTTCTGCTTCCCCAAACCAATCTATTATGGTAAATGATGTGAAGGTAATGGGCGTAATACCCACCTTATTTTTTCGTTTAAGCCGTTAAAGTCCTTAGAGCATATAATGATCCTGTATATTACATTCAGTGGCTTATTTCAACAGATAAACAGCCTGAATGGAATGATAATCAGAAAAAACAGTATTATTTTTGTCTTTGCTTTGATGTGCGGTCTTTGGGGACAAAACTACGGCGTCGGAGACTATGTTAATAATTTTACTGATTCTTTATGCAGTAAAAATAATAACTGGTCATTGTTTGATTATTATGGGGAAACAAATGGTGGAGATCCGCACGTCATTTGGCTAATATTTTTTAATACTACATCCAGAAAATGTCAATTGGAGGCCTCCTATACCCAATCCCTTTTTGATGCATTCGAGTCTGATGGATTGGTTGCTTTAGGTATTGGATCAGGTTGGGACGAAAATTTTTCATGTAATAGCTGGTCAAAGAATTTTGATGTCACTTATCCTATTATTGATGATGAACGGCTCAATTTAAGGAGTCTTTTTGCTGACGGCACTGTTCCTCACCATGTATTGATTGATCATACCATGCATATCGTTTATTCTGAAAAAGGATCTATTATGCCCCCTAACGGCACTGATTTTTTAGTGACACTCAGTACTGCGCTTCAGAATATGAACGTTCTTTCATCCTATTCTGATGATTTAGTTCCTAATCGTGTGAAATTAAACCCATCCTTTCCCAATCCATTTAATAACCGCACGACCATTTCATATGAAATCAGAGAGCAGACACAAGTGTTAATTAATGTATTGGATGTACAGGGTAAATCTCAATTTCCGCTCAAACCCATTTCAATACAAAATCCTGGAATTTATTCTTTTAACTGGGAGGCTAAGACATTTCCCAGCGGTGTTTATTTCATTCAATTAATTACAGACTACCAAACGATTAATCAAAAAGTTCTTTTAGTAAAATAACATCCGGTTAGATAGAAGACCGTCACTCTTTTGATATGGTCCTCTATTTTGATTACACAAAATAACCTTTTATGAAGTATTTCAATTCACTTCCTAAAGTATCCATTCCCATTGCAGGTTCTCATAAAGAATTCCTCATTCATCGTATTTTCTGCATCGGTAGGAATTATAATAAGCATATAAATGAAATGGGTTATCATGACGTTGGAACACCATTAATTCTGTTTCTAAAACCTCCCGAAGCTGCCGTTCCAAATGGTATAAAAATACCAATACCGCATTTTACCCAAGACTTGCAGCATGAAGTGGAATTGGTTGTTTCTATCGGCTTTGAAGGAAAAAACATTCCCGAAAAGAATGCTTTAAAATACGTGTTTGGTTATAGCGTAGGAATTGATTTAACCTGTCGAGACATACAGAAAAAAGCAAAGGAAAAGGGCTACCCCTGGACACTTGCAAAGAGTATCCCCCAGTCAGCTCCCATGTCAGATATAACACCGGTAAGCCAATCCGGTCATTTAAAGAATAGTCACATTTGTTTGAGTATTAATGGTAAGAATCGTCAGGAAGGACAGTTAAGTGATATGATCCGACCTGTATCCAAAATTATCTCAGAAATATCGGATATTTATACGATATTTCCAGGAGATTTGATATTTACAGGAACACTCGATGGCGTCGGGAAACTAAACTGTGGGGATATTGTTCATGCTGAAATTGATAAACTACAATCTTTGACCATAACGATTATTTGAATCAAAGATAATACGAGTCATTTTATAAAATTTGAAAAATGGACGGGCAATTTATCCATCATAAATAAAATGTGTTGAATTGGAAAGATACTATGACTTCATATAAAGACCTCAATATTACCGGTCTATCAAATCCTAATGAACTCAATCAGGACTTCTGTCTTTTACCTGATAAATTCATGGATTTTCATCATCCGGATATACAGTCTAAAGTTCAAGAACTAACCAATGGATTAAGGGACCCATGGGATAAAGCAGTAGCAGTATTTCAATTTGTCAGAGATGAAATTATATACGATTTTGCACCAAAAATATCAGGCCCGGAAAATTGGAAAGCATCGGTCATTTTAAATAAGGGAAGGGGATTTTGTCATCAAAAATCCATCTTGCAATCCGCATTATATCGCGCTGTTGGAATTCCTTCTGCTTTCACCTATCAGGATGTCATCGATCAACCATTAATGGACACACGATATAAAGAACTTTTTCAGGATGGAATCCTCTATTATCATGGCCTTTCTGTCATTTTCTACAATCAAAAATGGATCAGGCAAGATGCCACTTTAGATCAAGGACTATGTCACAGACGTGGGTATCGTGTTGGAGTGGTAAGAGAGGGGATGGAAACGATATTACCAGTCACAACTCTAGCAGGGAGTTCCCATTTCAAGATTCAAAAAGACCATGGCTATTTTGAATCTTTTGATTTTCGATTCAGTGAGTATATTCTGTCGAACCTTCCGAAGTGGAATGAATGGCGATCATTTGTAAAAAATGAACATCTGACGATGTAATCCTTTAATGGATATATCCCAATATTTTTTTATATTCGCCGGAACTTTTTTAAATGACTTTGGTTAATATAACATTTTTACTATAGCTAAACTTTAGCGACAAGGAGAAAACCAGTGATTAAGGTCACAGATTTATCTAAAAACTATAATGAAGTCCAAGCGGTTAAGTCCATTAACTTCGAAA
>CAYXMX010000019.1:0-35373 GCA_964466265.1 uncultured bacterium
ATGGGGTTGATGATTTGCCTGTTTATCTCTCCGTTCCCGGAACGGAGAATAGCCCAACGGTCTCTGTCACAACAACTGCAAATGCGTGGAACTTACTGGGAAATCCGTTCGAAGCTACCATCGATGCCGATCAGCTATTTTCCGATAATGCCAACTATAATTCTACTGTTTATGTCTGGGATAATGCTAAAACTGGTGGGGCGACTTATATCGCTTGGAATGGGAGCATAGGAGATCTTGTGAACGGATTAATTGCTCCCTATCAGGGCTTTTGGATTCTATCCGCATCCGGTGGTACCAGTTTTAATTTTACATCGGCCAGTAAAACGCCTACGGCAGGCACATTTTATAAATCGATGATTATCCAGAGTGGAAGCGTCCGATTTTCAGTGAATTCCGGAGTTTATTTTGACGATAGTTTTTTGTCATTTTCCAATAATGGTCTGGGGGATATTGATTGTGCAGATGCATTTAAATTGATCCCCATGACTTTCTCGGAGAGACTTGTATGTTTAACCTATACAAACGGTGAAGGGTTAGATATTAATAATCTGCCTTTTGAATTTGAGAGTTCTTTTTTAATTCCTTTAGATGTCATGTTCCTGACTCGTGAGAATGATAGTCAATATGTCACCCATGAAAGAGACGTCATGTTAGAATGGGATTTATCCAATTTACCTGATCATATTTCCCTGAGCCTCTCCGACCAAATCACTGGAAATATTGTTGATTTATCCCAACAGGAAGCATGGATGTTTACCACCACAAACAAAGGAAATTTTTCTAATGAAGACGGTTTGCCAGTTTCATCCTATCCAGAAGTGGGTGAAAGCCGTTTTTTATTATCCGTTTCCTATGAAGCTTTAATCTCTGACCAAGAATCCATTAATCATCCTGAAACATTTTTACTCCAATCAGTATATCCAAATCCATTTAATTCCGGTACAACCATTTCATTTACTATTCCTTCGGTTAAAGAACCGGTGTATTTACAGGTCTATGATATCAATGGTCATCTGGTGGAAACGGTCATGAAAAAAATTTTAAATGAAGGGACATATCATATTCAATGGATTCCTAAAAATCTACCCTCAGGGTTATACATACTTCAGCTAAGAACTGGAAAATTAATTATGAATCAGAAACTATCATTTATTAAATAGGAGGGATTATGAAACAAATCATGATACAATTCACTTTTATTATTTGGTTTATCGGGAATCAATTATCCGGTCAGCCAGCCTTCCCTAATTCACCCAATCAAGCCCCCATTGGCGGGCTGGGGGTTTTGGCTATCATTGGAGGAGCTATGGCCATTAAGAGATTGTATGATCTCAATAAAAAATAGGTTTTCTCCTCTCACTCGATTCCTGATAAAAGTCGGTTTTATTTATGCATCTTGGCAATGGTTATATGATGCATTGGTTTTACCTGATGGCCGATTAGATACATGGTTAAGTATCGCTGGCGTCAAACTGGCATCCTCCGGGTTGCGTTGGGGTGGGTGGGATATTGAATCTGCCGGACGAATAATTGCCTGCACGGGAAATAGAGGCGTAGAAATTCAAAATGGTTGCAATGGGATGGAGATATTGGGTTTATACTCCGGATTGATTATTGCTTATCCTGGGAATATGGTTAGAAGAGTCCTTTTTCTGTTTTCAGGGATTGGATTGTTATTTTTTGCCAATGTTTTCCGTATTGCCTTTTTTACGCTTTCTATTTTTTATTTCCCTTCGTATTGGAATCCCATACACGATTACAGCTCCTATGTGTTTTTCTATCCAACAGTTTTAATCTTGTGGTATCTATGGCTTTATCTAAACAATCCAACCGATATTTTTTCTACCGCAGACTTGTCATCAGTTTGACTGTTTTTGGTTTTTTGTATATTCTAGTTATACGACCGGTACAAATAATATTAATGCAGGATTATCTTCTTCCTCTTTTTTATTCAATATTGAATCCTGTCGGAGATATCATTGCCTCACCCGGAAAGGACGAATTTTTTCTTGAATCCATCACCGGTGCATTCCCACAAGTAAAAATTGAAATGCCTTTTAATGGTTATTTTTGGTTGGCAATGGCGTTAATCTGGCCTTCGAAGAACAAACAATTCAGCCGTGTAATTTGGGTTTATAATGGTTTACTATTTTTGATCATTCCCATAATCGCTTTTGGAATGATTATGGGTATTAATTGGATTGCATTTTTAGCCAATATTCACGAGAGGGTTTATAAAGCCATTTTTTTAATACTGGGGGTGATTGCCGTGAATCAATCTGCGACAACATTACAGGACTAAAATGATCACTTGATCCGTTTGATTCAACATTCCTGAATTTATATACTCTATACTCCACATTTCATTAATTTCACTAAGTTGTTATTTTGAAACATGATGAGTCTAATTGAACCTCTCGTGGATTAACTGTTAATTCTTATCTCTGGTTTTTGAGATATCTTTGCTCGCTTTGTATAATAAATCTTTCTCTGCATCTGTTAAACTTTCAAAACCTGATTCATTAATTTTGTCCAATAATTGATCCACTTTTTGTTTCATTTTGATTTGTTGATGATTTTTTCGATTTTTCCTGGAAATTTTAAATTCTTCAATTTGCTTATATACAGAAAAACGCAAATCCTTCCACCGACGGTAATAACGGAGATAAACAAAACCGATCAACATTCCGGATAAATGAGTAATATGACTGATATTTGAATAACTGTTGAAAGAGGATACAAACGCAATAATACCTAAGAAAATAACAAACCATTTCACTTTGATTGGAACCAGAAAGTAAAGGTAAACGGTTCGATTGGGAAACATCATTCCGTAAGCCAATAATATTCCATAGACGGCACCACTGGCACCGATGAGAACCGAGTATGGTTGGCCAAGGTTAAAGAGCAGCCAGACTAATCCTGATCCAATTCCTGTTATAAAATAATACCGTAGGAATTGGGTTTTCCCCCAAATGGATTCCAACTCTGAGCCAAACATCCACAAAACAAACATATTAATTAAAACATGAAAAACGCCTCCGTGAATAAACATATAGGTCACAGGCTGCCAAATCATGGGCCAGATCGTTTTAGGTGAAAGGCCAAATAACCGTGCTAAGTCTACCTGGCTCGAAGAAATCGCCTTAAGAAAAAACATTCCGATATTAATCCAAATCAGAATTTTAATCACTTCGGTAAACAGTTTCGGTTTAAAGGAAATATTTCCGTGTTCCGATTGAAATTGATATCTCATACCAAACCAATGGTTTTTAGTTTTTGGTACCGACTTCTATTTTTCAAATTAAAGAGTGGTGTCATTACAGATCTTGGAGCTTCCTGGACTTTTAATTGTTGTTTGGTATAAAGTTCCAGTTCAATACCCATGGATTGTTTTTGTTTGTGAAGATTATAAAGAATATTGACAAATAAATCTCTTGGTAGGATGCCACAGATATCTTTAAACCCATAAGCAATCAATCCATCCCGAATGATCGTTGAGCAACTTCGATTAAAGAAGTTGAAGTCTTTATATTTTGCCGGTGCTTTTGGATCTACCGGTGTTTGATGAATGGTTTCGAGTTCGTTGTCATAAATATGGCTCAGTTTTCCAATATCCATTCCCAGAATTCGTATAACATGAATGGTTCTCATAAATTGTCGGCCAAACTTGTCGTAATAGGCCTTACCATCCTCCATAATTTCAAATTTTCCATTGTGGGGCGATGGAGCAAATTCCCCCAGTGCCGGACGGTAAAAAAATTCTTCCTGTTTCAATATCTCATTTTCATTCAATAGATGGGAGAAATTATATATGTGGTTTTGAATATTAATGGCATTGTGCCCGAACAACGATACCGGATATTTAACGAGTCGCTCATTATAGTAAAATTCAACAAATGGCTCCTGGGATTCCGGGACATCCGGCCACATAATAATAATGGGTTCTCCCGAAACATAATCTTTTTGAGGGAGTAATCTGGCACACACTTTTTGATTTAACCAGTGGGTTAAATAGCCCTGCCAGATAAGATTATTTTCAAAATGTTTTTTCCCATTCCCGCTGAGAATAAATGATGTTCCGCCTTGTTTATAAAGAACCCCTTTGATAATGGTATCATCCATTTATGATAATAGTTGTTTTAGTACCTTTAAGGACTTAAGATTTCTACAGGATTCAAAATGATATTCCAAGTTTGCCTGAATATAATTTCCAATGATTTGCCGATCTTTCGATGTCACGGTTTGTCTGGCAAGTTCATATTGAAATGTTGAGTCAAAAATATTTGCTTTGAGTAAAAATTCTAATAATTGACGGCTATTGGGCCCCCCATCCGGGTTGGGAAGAACCATTCCGGGGAATTCTCTTTCCGGGAGGGACGGCCGAAATCCCAGTAAGGTCAATAATCTCAGTTCATAATACCAGAAGCATAAATTAAAATGTTCATCTTCACGATGAAAATAAGATAACGTTGCGACAAATTCATCAAAAAGATCTTCTTGGGCATCATGGTCGTGAATGGTTTTAGATGTGATTTCTACAGCCGAGAGGGCATAAGTGAGTTTTTTCAGATCATTTTGGAACTGAAACCAATTATCTAGAAAACTCACTTTTGATAATGTTTGCATTTCCCTGTTTTCTTTATAATAAAATAGAATTTCCAGATAGTTCGCCGGTTGAAAATAAGATCCTAAGGGAGCCTTTTTCCGCTGAATTCCACGGACCATGATACTTATTTTTCCATATTCCCTCGTAAAACAATGGGCGATGGCACTACTGTCTGAATAAGGAAATCTCTTGAGAACAATGGCGGGTGTTTCAACAATCATAGAGACCGCTGAGGATCAGTATGCTTTTGCGTAGATCACCTCATGTTTTGCCTGTTTCCCACTATAAATGCAATGAAGTCCTTTTGTTTTTTCATCGAACGGAATGCACCGAATAGATGCTTTTGTTTCTTCCTTAACTGATGCCTCCGTTTTTGGGTTACCATCCCAACCACAGCGAACAAAGCCTCCACTTTTTATCACTGCCTTAAATTCATCATAAGTGGAAACACGGTGGGTATTATTATCCAGGAATACTTTTGCCTGATTAAATAAACCGTCTTGAATTTCATCCAGCAAAATAGGGATGCGATTAATGAGATCCCCTTTTTCCAGGAATATTTTTTCCCCCGTATCCCGGCGAACCAATACAACTTGTCCCTTTTCAACATCTCTGGGGCCCACTTCCATTCTGATTGGTGCACCTTTCATTTCCCATTCATTGAATTTAAACCCAGGTGAATTATCTGACCAATCTTCAAAAACGCGTACATGGGTTTCTTTCAGGCCAAAAACCACTGGCTCAATAAAATCTCTAATTAATTTTCCCTGCTGTTCGTTTCTGACAATCGGAACAATCACCACTTGATAGGGAGCGATTTTTGGAGGCAAGCGCAATCCTTTATCGTCTCCATGGGCCATAATCACAGCGCCCACTAATCGGGTGCTGATTCCCCAGCTGGTAGCATAAACGTATTCTTCTTTATTATTTTTATCCTGGAAAGTGACTTCAAAAGCTTTAGCAAAATTTTGTCCTAGGTTGTGGGAGGTTCCAGCTTGGAGGGCTCGCTTATCTTTCATCATGGCTTCAATGCAGTATGTGGCATTCGCTCCGGCAAATTTTTCCGCCTCTGTTTTCAATCCCGTGATCACAGGCATAGCTAGGAAATCTTCTGCCAACTGTCGATAAAGTTCCAAAATGGTTAAAGTCTCCTCTTGGGCTTCCTCTGCTGTGGCGTGGGCGGTGTGTCCTTCCTGCCAAAGAAATTCTGTTGTCCGGATGAAAAGTCGGGTTCTCATTTCCCAGCGGACTACATTGGCCCATTGATTAATCAACAATGGCAAATCCCGATAGGATTGAATCCATTTTTTATACATAGACCAGATCACCGTTTCAGAAGTGGGTCTTACAATGATCTCTTCCTCCAAACGGGAATCCGGATCCACAATAATTCCGTGTTTATCATCTGATTTCAACCGCGTGTGGGTCACGACAGCACATTCCTTGGCAAATCCCTCTACGTGTTCTGCTTCCTTTGCCAAAAATGATTTAGGAATAAAAAGGGGGAAATAGGCATTCACATGACCTGTATCCTTGATCATTTTATCAAAAGCTTCTTTGATATTATCCCATAGGGAAAACCCGTAGGGTTTAATAACCATGGTTCCTTTTACCGGACCATAATCCGCTAAATCTGCTTTGGTTACTACTTCAGTGTACCATGCAGAAAAGTTTTGGCTTTGGGGTGTTACTCCTTTAGACATATTCGTTGCTCATGTTAAAATTGAAGCTGAAATTACCGGGGTTCCCCTGGGCAATCAAACTGTTTGTTCGCAAAAATATGATGACAAAAGCTGAAAAAAAACATATCCAATTCCTTCATCGCAGAAAAGGACGTCATCAACACGGTCGATTCATTATCGAGGGAAAACGGCTTGTTCAGGAAGCGTTAAATGCCAGTGAGCCATTTCTATTTGCTTTTTATACTGACGCATTTTTACAGGCAAATAAAGAAATGGTTGAAAAAATTTCTTCGCAATTACCTGCTTGCCAAACGGTAAGTGAAAAGGAAATGGCTTCCATCGCAACAACAGACACACCCTCAGGGATTCTCTCCGTGTGTTCTATTCCGGAATACTCAAATGCCGCCCATGGGGGGAATTGGCTTTATCTGGATAATATTTCAGACCCGGGGAACATGGGCACATTGCTTCGAACATCAGTTTGGTTTGGGGTCCAGAATATTGCTTTGTCCAAAAATTGCGTGGATATTTACAATCCCAAAGTTGTACGCGGTGGAATGGGGGCACATTTTTCTTTAAAGTCCATTTCTAACCAATCACTAAAACAATTTAAAAAATCACACACAATTATTGGTGCTGACCAAATCGGTAGACGTATTAGCGATTTTAAATTAAAAACACCATGGGTATTGGTTTTAGGTAACGAAGCACACGGTCTTTCTAAAAACACCAAAGAGATACTTGATTATATTATTTCTATTCCAAAAGTTGGAGATGGTGAATCGCTGAACGTTGCCGTGGCTGGTGGAATTATTATGGAAAAGCTGGTAATGGGGTAATTTGTAACTGGTTAGCGGTAGAGTGTCTGTCCACCGTGGCGGGGTGATTGAATGATTATTGTTTCAACCTTTCAAAGGTTTGAAACCTTTGAAAGGTTTAATGATGATTGATTGAACTGATGATGTTTTCTCTTCGGTAGACAAGCAGGCCTTGTGAGATTTCATATACTTTTCAATAAATAACTTTGCGAAGTTTCCGCCAGAGGGCGGACAAGTATCACTTTCGCAAAGTTTGCATACACAAACTGCAATCGGACTTGACTTAACAACCACAGCCCCATGCAATTTTCCTAATCGCCATTGGAAACATCATAATCAACAAGAACCATTTTCCTGCGATAATCATAAGGCCATGACCAAGTGGAATCGTGGACCCAGTCAACCAATATTATCCCCACACCCGGAGCTATAAATTCCTCAATCCGCTCATCTTCCTCTTCGCCAACTGTGTACCGACCGCATCCATCAAAAGTTCCAAGACCGATTTCTATTGGTTCATTCCAAAGTTCAGCAGTACGGTAAATTAAATTATCTCCTGAAATAATACTTTCATACACCACCATTGTATCCGGTGGTGGGATAAAAACCAACGACTTAAAAGATGTCCAATGTATTTGCCAGCTGTAAATACTGTCATTAATTACGGCAAATTCTCTACGAAAATAGGGTATTTCCCACCCGGACAATTGCCACCATGTTATTGAATCTCTCATAATAATATCAACAATTTCAACCGTATCCAATTTAACTGATGTAAGATTTTGATTTATCCAGGTAGAATCTGTATAAATCCAGTAATTCCCAATCGCAGCTGGAATCAAACCACGATAGGGTTGATCGTCCGGCGGGGGATCATTATTATCATTACAGGAAATTAGTATTAATGCAATAATGGTTATTAGTTTGATTTTAACTAACAATTTTTTCACCCTTTAATACCTTGACACAATTGTTTTTCATTTCAGAAACAACATTAATAAGCTTATTTAAGATATATCACTTTATTGCTTTGAACATATTTTTGACCGGTTTCATTCGAATGTACAACGATACTAACTATGTATGTTCCCATTTAATTAAGATTTTTTGAGGTAATCAATTCTTTTGATTTTTACTATTAAAAAAGTATAGAACTTGATTTTTGGTTATATAAATAATTGAGCGATTTCCTGTCCACCGTGGCGGGATGAATGATTGAATGATTATTGTTTAAACCTTTCAAAGGTTTGAAACCTTTGAAAGGTTTAATGATGATTGATTGAACTGATGATGTTTTCTCTTCGGTAGACAAGCAGGCCTTGTGAGATTTCATATACTTTGGGGGTATAAATAACTTTGCGGAAGTTTGAAACTTTCGCAAAGTTCGCATAAAGAAAACTGCAATCGGCCTTAGGCTCAACAACCGCAGGCCATGTAAATCTTCGCAATACCATAACACTTAATAAATAAAAAGCCCTCTTGATTTTTCAAGAGGGCTTTTCAGGTGCTGGTTTGAAAGTTTTTCTATATAAATTGGCTAAGAACATATATACACAAAGCTATCGATTACAATAAGAATTACAAGGTCTCTTTGCTTTTTCATTGACCTTCCGTAATTTTTTGGTCTATGAATCCAGCAGAACCAGACCCCTTGCCGAGGGAATTAGAATATGCAAAGTACTTTAACTATCAAAAACGTCTTCGGAATTGTCATTCTTTCATTGATTTCCGCATTGTTAGTAGGGACGATGATTACCTCGGCCGGGTTGGAATATTTACCGGAAGGTGATGTACAGTTTATAAATTATCTTGCTCTTTTTGTGGGCCAGGGATTTATGATGATCCCCCTTCTCTTGTTTCTGACTGCCCGAAAAGAGCCCCTTTTAGACCGGTTACGAATTAAAAATATTTCATGGCCCGTTGTCAGTTCAACCGTCATTTTTTCTGTTGGACTTATTATATGGGTCGATGAGTTTGACCGGTTGGCCAGCTTGATTTTCACCCCACCCGATTTTATGAATGAAATGGGTGTTCTGTTACAATTCGATTCATTTGGAATGGCATTATTTATCATATTTGGCATTGTGATTCTAGCTCCATTTGGAGAAGAAATTTTGTTTCGGGGTTTCCTTCAGAAATTTCTAGAAGAACACTGGCAGGATGTTACCCGTGCAGTCCTGGTCACCAGCCTCTTTTTTGCATTGATTCATTTAAATCCATTCTGGCTCATTCAAATTTATATTCTGGGTGTTATGCTTGGGTATCTTGCCTGGAAAACCGGTTCTATTTGGGCAGGATTTATCCTCCATGTAATGAATAATTTTTTAGCTTTAATGTTTACAAATTATGATGAATCACTTTCAGGATTCTATACCTGGAATGGTCATGTCGCTCCTTGGATATTATTGATAGGCATTCTTTGTATTTACTATGGTTTTACCCGATTAAACCAAACAGCAAAGGTTCTCACATGAAACAACAAATGTTCGAACGGGAGATCCGTATTCTCAGGGATACCTTTCGCCGGTTGATGCGCAGGCACGCCCATACCAATCTGATTAAGCTCATACATAAAACCCATCCGGCGGATTTGGCTGTTTTGTTCCGATTTTTTGAAGGGGTCGAACGGACAGAATTATTCAATCTGATGCAGCCCGGCGAACACGCCGGTGAACTTCTGACTGAATTGGATGAGTCGACCGCCCAGGAACTACTCACTGAACTTTCCGCTGAACGTATTGCCCAATTTATAGAGCCCATCAGTTCAAGCGATCAGGCGGAAATTTTAAACAATCTTCCCGAGGAACAGGCCAATGATGTTATTGAACTGTTAAAAAAAGAAGAAGTGGAAGAGCTGGAAGAAATCATGGCCTACCCGGAGGATAGTGCCGGATCTTTAATGTATACGGATGTATTTACACTCCATGAAGACACAACAGCCAAAAATGCCATTGCAGCTCTTCAGCACGAAGAAGAAGCAGAGATGGTTTTTTACTTATATGTGACAGATGACGATAACCGTTTATCCGGGGTCATTTCCTTGAGGGACCTCGTCACCACAGGTCCGGATACATGCCTTAAGGATATGATGATTCGGAAAGTGCATTCCGTTTCTCCGGAGACTGATCAGGAAGAAGTGGCGCGGATTGTGACCCAGTACAATTACCTCGCTGTTCCGGTGGTGGACCACGATTCCCATTTACTTGGGATTGTGACCGTTGACGATGTGGTAGATGTCATTCGGGAAGAAGCGACAGAAGATTTTTTAAAAATGGCTGGAGTGGGTAAAGACAGGGAAATTTTACTAAAGTCCACGTGGAACAATGCCAAGAGTAGATTACCATGGTTATTCGCCAGTTGGATTGGCGGCATTGGTACCGCTGCAATCATTGGACTCAACGAAAACATTCTGGAAGATACGTTGGCATTAGCGGCTTTCATTCCCATTATTACTGGGATGGGTGGAAATATCGGGACACAAACTTCTACAATCATTGTCCGGGGATTGGCTACTGGACGGGTGAATCTTGGGAACAATTTCAAGATGCTATTAAAAGAAATTCGAGTGGGAATTATATTGGGTATTTTATATGGTATTTTGCTTGGATTATTTGCACAAATGCAATTTATTGACTTTTCTCATAATCTGGGAATCATTGTCGGAATTAGCATTACCGCATCCATGACCTTTGCAACTTCGATCGGTGCTTTTGTTCCACTCCTTCTTAAAAAACTCGATATTGATCCTGCTGTGGCTACGGGGCCTTTTGTTGCCACCAGTATTGATATCGTCGGTGTCACACTTTATTTTTTAATTGCTTCCATCTTGCTACCACTGGTATGAATCGTTGCTATGTAAAACCAAAACCAGTATTCTTATGATAAGTATTTTATTTTGTTATAATAATTTCTATTCACTTTACCATTGTTTTATAAGCACTTGATCGGATCATTATGAGCGACTTACTGCTGGCCTTTTTTGGCAGCTTGGGTATTTATATTCTTTTTGTCCTTTTTTTCCTGACCGGTCTTCGCCGGCTAAAACCCATCCATCAAAAACCAGATATTTGGCCAAAAGTCTCCATTATCATCGCTGCGCGGAATGAAGAAAAAAATATCGCAATTTTATTGGACGACCTTTCTCAACTGGACTATCCGGTGGGGCGTCTGGAAGTTGTGATTGCTGATGATCGTTCAACAGACAACACCTGGTCCATTATTAGCGGTTTTTCAAATCGTTTTAGCTATATTCGGGGAATCCAGATCATAGAGCCTTCTTCTGAAATGACTCCAAAAAAATTTGCACTGACTCAGGCAATCAATCAATCAAACGGTCAATATATTCTATCCACCGATGCTGATTGTAGACTGCCAAAAGGGTGGGTAAAAAGTATGGTTTGCCATTTAGAGGATGGGAATGGAATTGTTGTGGGTGCATCTTCCATTGATCCTTCGTTCGACACTCGATTCGCTCATTACCAAATGATTGATTTTCTGGCACTGGTTACTGCCAATGCAGGAGCAATCGGTTGGGGAAGGTGTTGGACAGGGACGGGACAAAATTTAGGATACTCCCGATCTGCTTTTGGAAAGATTAATGGATTTAATCCTGTCAAAGACCGCATTTCCGGCGATGACATGTACTTAGTCCAATCTATTTCAAGGAAATATCCTTGTACCTTTAATACCGATGCAGAGAGCTTCGTAAAAACGCAGCCGGTAAGAACCTTCTTTCAATTTATTAATCAGAGAATTCGATGGTCGTCTAACTCTCGGTTCACAGCAAAAACAAATTGGTTTTTCCTTCTGTTTCTATTGAATGCGTTTCTTCTGAATACTTTTATATTCGCTGGCATTTTTATCGATGAATTTCAAGCTTATCTTCCCATGGTATTCGGAATCAAATTTCTCTGTGATGCTTTAGTGTTGTTTTCAGGAGCATCCATGTTTCAAATATTTTTTCCGGCGATGACATTTATTTTTTGGGCATTATTACAACCGGTTTATATTCCTTTTATTGGAATCTCTGGTCTCTTGGGAAAATATAAGTGGAAATCTTGAAAAAATCCTGCTTTACCGTTCTGGCGATATTTTCCTTTGGTTTCGGACAACAATATACGATCACCCTTTTTGATTTTCCTTTCGTTGAGGTGATGATGGAACCGTCGCCAGGAACCTTAATATTTAAAACCAAAACAACCGGATTATTAGATCTTTTCTGGCCAACAGATAATACTTATTCCGTTTCTTACGATTCTGCAAGTTTTAATTTTAAACAAACTAAAAAAGAAATTCATCAGGGATCGGTCAAATATTCTCTGGAAGGCGTGTACGATAGCAAAAAGGAACTATTGGTCTACGATGACATAATACTAAAACGTCCTCCGGACATCCAGACAATTTTCTCCATGTTGGCTCGAATTCAAGAATCTGATGGACGTAAACTGGATTCCAAGTGGTTTCCAATGGAACACGATGGACGTTTATTTGAGACACGGTTTCTTTTTGCCGGGGAAGATACTGTTTCCGTGAATCGAAAAGACATTGTTTGTGATCATTACCGGCTGGACATCAATCCGGTAGAAGATGTAACATCCTTACCTGTGCAAGCGGATTATTTTATGAATAACATTATTTCAACAGAAGCTATTCGACAAGTTTGGGTTGAAAAAACATTTCCTTTCAGAATTATCCAGGCATCTGTAAAACTATATGGCTTAAATATTGTTGCGAGAATTGTCCATGTCTAATTCAAAATTTTTATCTGTGTATAAAAAATACATTATTATCTGGCTCCTAATTGCCGTCCTAATAGTGATTGCTTTAAGACTGGGAATCGATCAAAAAATAGTTGTTTTTGTTACCTTAATCCTAGGTTTGTTCACTCAGCTTTTTGCTGGTTTAGCCGCATTAATCTCTATGGTACCTTTTATCGGACCCCTCATTGTTAAAGTCTTTGCTATTCCCTTCTTCTGGATTTTAAATGCCCTGGGCTATTTTGTGGGTGTTATTGCCATACGGAAAGGGTACTCCAATGAATTTATGAAATCTCGGGCATTAACGATCGCTCTGCTGGTTGGCATTGTGGTGGGTTATATTCTGGCTCATATTATTCCTCTGTGATCGATGATGAATATTCTCATACTCCAGGGGCCCAACTTTAATTTACTCGGTGTTCGTTCTGCAAAAGCAGGTGAGCGGGTGACTCTTGATAAAATCAATAAAAAACTACGTCAATATGCCCATGAAGTAGATTTGAATATCCAGCTGAAATTTTTACAAACCCACAAAGCAGATAAAGCCATTTCTTTTATTCAAAGAAATCGAAACAAATCAGATGGTATCTTAATGGCCCCGGCCTCTTGGGGAAAATATGAATACTCTCTATTGGAATCGTTGGAATTATCAGGTTTACCCTGTGTACAGATACTCTTAGATGATCCATATTTTTCTGTAAAACGGTCTGATTCACTTTTCACGACTGCTTGCATTGATACAGTCATTAGTCACCCGATGACTGCATTTATTATCGGTCTGGACACAATAAGAAACCACATCACCTGATGAATTTCGTTTGATCAAAAATAATTATTTATTCATTCATTTAATGGCCTGGACCCTCTTTATTCAAAGTTGCGCTCCTCCGGCTCCTCAAATTGTTTTAGAGAAAAACACATTAGAAGAACCTGATCATATTCAATCGACTCTGATCATTTCCGATGATGAAGAATCCATGGAGATACTATTTTCAGAAGATATTTCTTCTGATTTTATCAATCAAATGAACAATGCTTTGGAAACATTTCCGACAAAATATGTTGAGAGAAAAGTATTTGAGAAAGTGAATGGCGACTCTCTCGCTGAAATGATTTATCAACTCATTAATAATCAATTATCCCCTCATTTTCAATTTTACAAATTGGCATCTATTTATGTTGATTCAGGAACTGTTTCTATGAAATATCGCCTCAATAAAGAGTCGATTAATCTTTTTATTTCTGATTCCATTGAAAAATACAGTCACCCGGAGAATAGAATCATTTATCCCCTTTTTACTCAAAAACATTCTCCTCCGGATAGGGATGCTATTAAAAATTTAAAACTGCTTTTACCCTGCGAAAATGTCCCTGTTCCCCATCGGGCTTTATTACTTCCAAACGCTCCCCGTACTTATCGAAACGGTACCCATCGGGGAATTGATTTCTATGTAAACTGGGGTTCACCCGTTCGGGCAGTGGCAGATGGGACGATCATCCGCTCTGAGAATTATTACGAAGAAGTTCCACCCGATTTTAGAAAAGAGTTACTGGCAGAAGCAAAAAAATTAGGTCATACACCTTCGGACATTTTTGAACATATTCTGGTTGGACAGGCGGTATACATTGATCATGGTTTTGATTTAGTTCCCGGCTACAGAGCTTTTTCAATTTATGCACACTTATCTCATATTAACCCGGAGATTAAACCTGGCAAAACCCTATCCAAAGGGGATATCATTGGTTTATCCGGAAATAGCGGAACAGAACCCAGTACCTTGGGTTCACGAAAAGGAGCTCACCTCCATTGGGAATTAATATTACAGGATGCCGGAGGGGAATATTATCTGGGACAGGGATACCCAACTAAAAAGCTCATTAGAGAGCTCAATAGAATATTTGGAGAATAATCTTTTGTTGTATTATGGGCAGCACTGAATCTCGATGCCCTCTTTCACCATAATTCTATTCAGAATTATTTTTTTTGTCAAATCGGGATTTTCTTTCTGGAGTTTATCAATGTATAGATGATAAACTTGATTCATTAATTCTGTTCTCAAAGATTGTTCAAACCGGGGGAATGACTTGGCATGATCCTCAAACCATCGGACCAGCAGATATCGAGCGATTACATCCCTAATTATTTTTTCAAACGAAAATCCATTATTAATTCCAACAGAATGGTAAAAAGAATAATGGTTGGCCTCATTAATAACCCAATCCAGCGTAAGATCTTTCTCACCTATCTTCCCCAAGATAAAAGAATCATTCATTTTTCTTAACTCATTTATGTTAATACCCGATATGGTATTTATTCCTTCAATATTTTTCACAGAATCCCAAGCGCGATAAAATTCATTTTCATCCAAATGCACATCATATTTTTTATAAAGTGTGTCTAAAAATTCTAAAAATTCCTCTTCATAATATCCATATTTTCCACTTTTTAGATCTTTTGCCAACTGATTGGGGTCGAAGGATTTTTTGTCTTTACCAGTTTTAGGTAACCATTGGTCTACGATCACCACATGAAATCCGATGGGTGTTTCAATTGGCTCCAGTAATGTTTCCATAGACGAGGTCCAAATCCGGTCGTTAAATGGTTTTGCCATGAGTCCAAAATAAATTTGACCCATTTCATTTCCTTTTATTTTAGCCGCTGCAAATTCACCATAAATGGATAATGCTTCTTCATAGCTCAATTCACCCGAATATATCCGCTTGTAAATATTTTCTGCTCTTTTCCTGGCTTCTTCTTTAGTTCGATTGCTGGTTTTCCCAAATGAGAACTGATGGGATACCGTAATAACCCTGACATATACATCTTTGTTAAGTGCATCACCAATAAATTCCAATACGCTATCGGAAACAGAAAATTGACTCCGGATATATTTTTCCATCTCCAGGATTATTTTATCGTGTTTAATTCTGTTGATTAACTGATTGACGGTTAATCCGGGAAAAGCGATTTCATTCTGATCGGAAGATAATATATACTTATAAATAGCATATTTTTGAATAAACTCAAATTTCTGACCACGGGTAAAGGCTTGAAACGTTGAGTCACCTATATTATCATAGATTTCAGAATAAAATATTTTATCATGGTTCATTGTGACAGCAACATCGTTGGAACTTGAACAGGATATCATTAAACCGCAGAAACCAGAAAATATGAGTGGAACGAATTTCATCAGGGAGGGAAATTAAAAAAAAGGGCAGCTAAATAGCCGCCCTTTTTTTACTATAATCAATTGATAGATTATTTCAAGAGCATCATTTTACCGGTCAATGCACGGCCTTGTGCTTCAACGCGATAGATATAGACACCCGATGCAACCTGTGCACCATGACTATCGATTCCATTCCATTTGACGGATTGCAGGCCTGGCTGCATGGCTCCGTTATGGATGGAGGTCACTTCTTCACCCAATAGTGAGTAAACGGTGACCGTTACATCACTGCGAACATCGAGATTAAACGAAATGTTCGTGCTTGGGTTAAATGGGTTCGGATAGTTGCCTTTCAATGAGAAAGCATTGGGCGTACCAACGATTTCATCATTAACGCCTGAAGTGCCATCCAGTAATTCATAGACTGCAATTAACGGACTGGCATCTTGGGGCATGTTCGGATCAGGTGTACCTGAAATATTCACCTTAAAATACGAAGCACCTACCCAGTGATAATTGTCTGTCCCGGTATTTAACGCAATGGGGTCAAAAGCCAAGAAGGCACTCAATCCACCATTTCCGGCTTGACCATGGATCATCACATTATACTCTTCCGCATCGGCCGGTACAGCGCCAGCACTGTCGAGAACGAGTGAATAACCGGTCATATCAACGGTATAACCAGCGACAGCATCTACACCGTCTAACCAGTTGCTTCCACCTGTTTCATAATCCGGATCATAGTTCAGGAACAGTGAATCCGCAAGGAACCCTGCCAAAGAACTGGCTGCTCCGTCAGCAACAGGAACGAAGCGTGAAATACCATGTTGGTCGCCAGATGCCGTATAATTGATATCATTGTAATCTGCAGCAATACCAAGAATATCATAGGGAAGGTCTCCCTGAGCGTAGGTTGTATTGTTCCAACCTGTCCGAGCACCCAGCCATTCATCACTGGCAACAATGTATGTTTTGTCACCACCCCACCACGCACGAATTTCATCATCATTAATGTAATAAGGGCCGGTTCCAGCCAGTTCTACGATGGTTGAATAGTTGACGGTTAATTCATCTACAATACCACCATAACTGCCATCCCAGATATCAAAGGGAGCTCCACCCCAATAAAAATAGAGGTATGAAGCATAAACCAATGTACCATAAAGCTGATCCTGATTATTGTAGATCAGATCATTTCCGGGTGTCGGTGCAAAAATGGTATACGAATAGGTGGAAGTTGGTGTGGATAATCCACCCACATCGGTCGCTGTTAAAGACCAGTATACGAATGTTCCCACATCCTGACCGGGGATTTCACCGGTCCAGCTACCATCACCATTATCTGTCAAAGACGCTGTATTTATTGTTGCTGTCAGTGAATCCAATTGGTAGGTTAATGTGACAGCTGCAACTCCTGCAGAGCCACCGCTTGGGTTATCATCAGTCACCGTACAACTAAATGAACGTGCGGCTGTAGATAGTGTGGTTGGTAATTCATCAACACCTGTAAAAACAGGGCCACGGTCACCGACTAATTCTACTGCATAAGCATAGCGCCAGTTATAATGACGAATATGCCAACCATGATTTCCGCTGGTTCCATCACAATCTATATTGTAGAACTTTGTTCCTGGATAAGGATAGATTGAAGAGGCATCGCCTGAATTCAGACCAATACGAGTATCACTGTTTGACGGATCACCTGCACCATCTTCCAGGTAAGTGACCACAACAGCAATATATTCATCTGTGGCAAATGTCGCTCCACCATCATCGGTGAAATCGACCCAGTACAGGCCGGTAGAACCATCATTAGGATTGGTAATGACTGCATCTACAAAACCCGCCGGCAACACTTTTGTTCCGTACAATGGTTGACCATTTACTGGTTCCGGGTCATTATCACATGTGCCGCCGTTGGCAAAACTGTTCCAAACTAATCCGGTTGCGGAACTGATGTCTGGATAATGGATTGTATCATTATCAGCCGGGTGAGCATAACCAACCCAACCATCACCATCAAGAAGTGAACTTGGATAGGTGGTTGTTCCATCAGATAAATATGGATAACCGCCCGTCCCCGGACGCCAAACTTCTACTTTAAGAGAAGGTGTAGTTCCGTCAGCATTCCAAACATAGACATCCACTCCAACTCCATACATAATGAGATCGGTTGGTGCCTTATATACTTCCATCATTACATCTCCAGGGAAGAAACCGAAGTTTACTGTCCCATCTGTGCCCCAATCAAGAGTATCAGTTGTCCCTCTTGAATGATGACTAAAAACACGGCGAATTGGTTCTCTCAATGGTATTGCTTCATTATCAGCACTAAAAGCTGTAATCCCCGTCTGGTTAGAAAGGTTTAGCTGCGGTAACGCCTTTTTTCCCATTTGGCGGGCAGCACTTTCTTCACCTGGCTGGATTGCATGAAGCGATAGGACCAAGATAGAACTTAATCCCAGTGCTATTAACTTCTTATTCATTTTAACTCCTTACTTTTCTTTCTTGCAAGAAAGACAACATATTGATTTTTCAATCATATACGTTCTGTCTTTGTCTTTTTCGATTTGTTAGAAAGCTGCTTTTATAGTCAACCAGCTAACACCGTCGAAATATTCTGCTGTTCTGTAGGCATAATCTACAGACAACCCTAAACCTGTCAGTTTAGATAAATCTAATCCAAATCCAAATGAGGGTCCCCATAGGAATTCTTCCGTGCCATATTCAAATTGTTTGTCTTGATTATCATCGGCGGTATCTTGTACACCATCTTTACCGTATGGCTCTGGATCATATCCAATGGCAAGCCCACTACGTAAAAATAATATATCCATCAAATTTGCCTGAACACCAAAACGGAATTCATCAAAATAAAAGTTATTATTTAAGAATGATCCGGAAAAGAGGATTTTTGCAGGACCAATGGTCATGGGACCATAGGCCACACCCAATTCGAGCGTTGTGGGCATTTCAAAACTTTGAAGTGTGATACGCCGTGGCTCTGTGGGTGTCCCGGGATCTGACCCAAAGGGAGGTGAAAATTCTTCGAGATCCGATCCGGTAAAATTCATATTTAAGCCTAAATTTTTCAGAGACGCACCAATGTGAATTCCATTTTCACTTGCGGAATATTGGACGCCGGCATCCAGAACAGCACCGGTGGCATTTTCCCTTAAAATCGTTTCAGAAATAATTTTAAAATCAAAACCAAAGGAAATCCGATCTGTCATATTCCGCGCAAAAAGAAAGCCCACATTTACAAAACTGGGTGAATACATTTCGCCAGTCCCATCGGTTGCCTCCATGGTTGTTACAGGAATGTCACCTAAATCCAATGATTTAAAAGTAATCCCAAATATGTTCTTACCTCCGAGAGAAGAAGCCACCCCAAAGTAAGAAACATCAATATCTCCCAGCCAGGTTGAACGGGAAAACATGGCTTCACCTGTGCCCTTCATTTTAGCGAGGCCAGCGATATTCCACTCTACAGCTTCAATTCCGGAAATACTGGCCACATTTGCACCAGCCATGGCTGTTCCACCAGACCCTACAGGAATCATGAGTTCCTGAGCCCCGGCCGTTCCGCTTCTATTTTTACTTCCGGCCTCTACTTGTACAACTAACAATATTGAAACCGTTAATAATAATCCAAAACGAGCTTGATATTTATTCATCATCTATTCTCCCAAACCTTATTAATAAATGTCCAAGCGTTCTTCCGGTTGAAAGATCGCTAATTTCAGTACTTTATCGCCAATAGATTTCCCCTCACTATCTTTTAACTCCAAGTGTGCCAAATACATACCACTGGCCACAGGAACCCCCGCTCTATTCCGCAAATCCCAAATGGCTCTTCTGTCAGCATCATTCTCTGAAATAATCGTTTTTTCTATTTTCGAAACCAGGGCACCGGCCAATGTAAATATTCTGATAGTGGTCGTCCCTACTCCCAGTTGTGTAAAATACACTTTTCGATCCAATGGATTGCTTTCTTCCCAGTTTGCACCAAAGTATGGATTGGGATATACATTAATTGCATCCATCTGAGATCCTAATAGATCCTTAGATGATTTTTTCAATCCGGAAGCCACAAATTTGTATACATCCTTTCCGGGAACGATTGGATTGTTAAAATTGACCTGAAATATGTTTCCACTTTCAAACTCAGTTGTATTTTTATCAAATGCCAACATCCATCCCATCAGATCAGCATCATCTTGATAGTGATAAGTGTTTGATGCACTTTGAGGGTTAGAATAGTTTTTATATACCGGAAGGACGAAAAAGCTTTTTGTAAATTTAAAAACGCCTGCTGTTTCTGATTCACCCCAGATAGGTTTTGATCCGGCAGCCTGATAAATAGCCACATCTATTTGATTGCTATCTTCCACCGTCCACAACTCAAAAGGAAGGTGAATCGTGTCTATTACTGTTAATCCACTATTAAAATAGGTGGCGTTGGAACCCGAGCTTGTAAAACGGAATTCCAGGTCAAGTTTTAAATCATTTGCGGTCGGTCGTCCCGGGGCGGTTAATCCGGGGGGTCCTTCAATAAATCCTGCCCATAAGCCGTCCGGTGAACCAACATATGTCCCGGCAAACACAATTTCTGTATCTGTATTATCGTCCGCAATTGTTTTAGATCCTGAATAAGAGCTTGGAGAATTAAATGTAGCGTTTTCAGATGTGAGTATAAACCCATCTGTTATGGCTAAAGAAACTTCCTGTCCGACCGGAACCTGCGCTCCACCCAAACTAATTTTATCGTAATAATCTACAGAAACAGGAAAATTCTCAGCTGATGCTACAGTATCATTCATTGTGCTATCGATTAAAAACCACATATTTAAGGAATCATTCAACGCATTGAATTGTACCTCGTAAGTATGATTTGTTAACAGATAAGGGTTCACGACTATGGGGGTAAACGTAGCATCGGCGATACCCGTTTTATTGGTGACAGTTAATAAATCAGAAAAATCAGATTCCAATTCAGAACCGACCCCTGCAACCCCCGGTACGGCCATTAATGATTTAAAAGCACTCTCCACCGTTACTGGCGCAGTTGCCGGGTCATAGGCATAAGCGGTGACTGCAAAAAAGTACTGGCGATTATTGATGAGTTTAGAATTACGTACCGCATCATCGGTAATCTCAATAAAATGCTTTACACCGGAATCTTCGCCAAATTGTACTGGTTTTGCAAGGAGAAGCCCTGTTTCCAAATCCAATGTTTCATCTGTAATGATTCTAATATCATCAATGATATCGTAAGTTTTAATTAATTGCCACGGACCTACAGCCGATTTTCCCTGATATACATTATATCCCTGAAACTCATAACCCAAACATGAGTAGCTCACAACATCTTCCGCATTGTCTTCCCATGAAAGAATGATTTTCTCATCCAACTGGGAAACAGCCACTTTTGGTGCGGGAGGCCCACAGAGATCAAAATTGCTGTCAAATGCATTTTGAGCAAATTTATCAAAATATTTAAATACCCTAATCGAGGTCAGTGCATCCGGACCGCCGGCAACCATTAGAGAGCCAACCACTTCCTGTTTTTCACCGGGCGCCATGGAAAACGGACCTGAAGTCATTAAAAATCGACGATCACCGGAGGGATGTCGATCACTATCCAACCAACCGGTACCCGTTACAGGATCCCCATTCGCAATAAAAACGCCAGGTATCCCAGTCACTGGATCGGTGTATGGTTCACCATTGACTCCCTTTAAACCATTCATATACCGATAGGCTTCCTCTGCTGTCTCCGGGTCTCCGTATTCATCATCCCCATTTATATATTTAACAAAACTGGTTAGTGGGAGCATCCTTTTATCGTAAACCATCGCCTGATGATACCCTGAAACAAGGTTGCCTAAAAGATCAACCCCCGTTGAATCTACATCCCAGGTTAACAATTCAGCCGAATCACCCGGAGCGTCTACCAGGGGGCCTTGAAAAAAATCTGAGCCGGACACTGGAACGGCCACACCATATTTCGCATCCCGGCCATCATTATAAGTATAGCCGATACTTAAAGTGGTATCACAAGCAACAAAGTCATCATTTGCATCCCCCACATCATCATCATGCCAAATAGAAACAAACATGGAATCAATGGTCTCCTCCCCCTTGTTTACAATGACCCAGCGGACAAACATCGTGTTGCCCAGAGCGTCATTCGGCGCACGGTCGAAACCAAAAATAGAAGTTTGCACTTCAACATTAAGAGGAAGCGTCGTCCACAAATTTGCATGGGAACCGCCATCATTCATTATATACCAGTGGAACTGGTCTCCCAATATATCCGGATAGTCTACTGTATAGTCATATACTTGGTCGCCATTGACATCCACAAAAGGAGCGCCATCCTCTGCAGGCCATTCTCTGTAATCCTTTGTTGGTACGGTGATGGTTTCTGCAACGCCATCATTATTGAGGTCAAAATCTGCCGTGGCGTTATGCGCCTTCATTGCATCTATTTCTGCCTTGTAAATTCGATAAATTCGATATTTCGAATCGTTATTATCTTCACCAAAAGCCCCCGGCTGAAATTCCCGTGTATACTCCGCAGCGGCAGTACGGATACCGCCTTGTACCATACCCGCCATCCAAATACCTGAAGCATAAATGGCCGTTTTACCACTGGCTTTTGGCCATTCCAGACCTGAATCTCCCGTCGCAGTATGATCAACAACAGCACCATTATTACGATGATAAGTGGAAATTTGATTTCCATCCCAAAGTTCATATTCCAGTACAGCTGTTTTAGCGATTCTTGCCGGCCAATCTTCACCAGCCCCGTCGGCTCGTTTTTCTGCATAAGCAGGCTGTGCCGAAAAAATAAAGAGTGTTATTAGCAATGCTAAATTGAGTTTTTTATTTCCAAAATCCATGGATTTTTCTCCTTCAACCAAACGTTGTTTCAATTTTTATACCTCTCGTTTATAAATTTATTCTTAAGCCAAAACGAACTTGTCTTGGTTCACCCCAGTTATATGGATGAGAAATATTCGCTTTATAGAGATCCGATCCCAGGCTTTCGCCATATTTATCCAGCCAAACCGCCTGCCCCTCTGCTGTGGACAACCAATTGTCGTTGCCGGGTTCCCCGGTAGCTGCGTAAACATCTCTGACAATTTCACTGTTAAGTGCATTTTCGACCTGCAGGTATACATTTAATCTTACACCCATCAAATCGAACCCCTTATCCACCTGAAAGCTCATATTGAAAGTGGCGGGCATCACGCCTGTGTTCAGACCCGCTTTCGGTCTTGATGGTGCTCTGTCTTCGAAAACTTCCGAACGAATTTGGGACGGCGTATAACGCATACCGGATCCAAATTCCGCCAAAAGATTAACTCCAAAATTGGATAGCAACCCTCTGTTTCCTGTGCGATAATCAATGGTAATGTTACCAGTATGACGTTGATCAAATTCAAGGGGAGATACAAAGGTGGGTGAATTCCCCCCCTGCCAGGCTATCGTATACTGGCGGGTCGAGTTTGAGCCGGTTCCACCTGCAAAAGATAATGTATAATTTGCGCTGATTTGAACATTATTGATTCGACGCATTCCAAAAGCAAACGAGAGACCTTTGACCGTACCGTAATCACCATTCACATAATAAGCATAATTGAGTGGATAAGCAGCGCCCGCTACATCCGTAACATTGCGAATAGTAACATATCCCGTCATTTGTTTATAAAACACCGTCGCGTCTACACTAATATCATTGGTGATCAGCTGTTTAAAACCCAGTTCATATTGAGTGGTGACTACTGGCTGAAGATCGGGGTTTCCGCTTGTAGTATAGTTCCCTTGCTGCATATTGGCTAAAAACCTGGTATAACTAATAAACATACGGTTTAATTCCGGTTGTTGGATAAACTTTCCATATTGCGCATGAAAGACTGTTTTATCTGTTACCGGGAAAGCCATTCCTATTCTTGGACTTAAAAGTTCCCTTATTTCAGATTTAATTTGAAGCGGTTTGCCTGTTTCATCAAATGCCGTCGGTTTGATGCTGTGATATTTATCTTCACTATCTGCTTTACCGTTTTCATTTGTGTCGTCAAGATATACCGTTTCTGCTAATTGGCCCGTTTGACTATTAATAATAATATTGAGTGGGCCACCTGTTTCTGGATTAAACCGCATATTATCAGGATCAATTCTATCATATCTTAATCCCAAGTTTAAAATCAAATCCTTCAATTCCAATTTATCTTGAATAAATAACGCAGAAATTAATGGTTTCCTTGCACCATTTATACCTTTATCAATCTTCTTCTGCCCCTGCAAATCATAACCAATGTTTTCTGCATATGCATTCATATATGCGTCAAAAATAACTTTTTCGTAATAGGAATTATACTCTTGCTCGCTAATGGCTTCATCACTGTCTTCATCGTAGGAAGAACCAACGAGCGAATCTTTTTGTGCTAACGAATATGGGCGCGTTTGCTGGAATGTAGAAGCCAATCTCATTGGGGCAGCAATTCGATAATAACGGATAGTATTATCTCGGTGTTCAAATCCAACCTTGATTTCGTGGTGACCCATTTGTTTTGTGATGGACCCATTAATGCTTAAATGGCTCATATCCTGTTTTGTATAATCATCCCAAACACGACCGGCAAAACTAAATTGCGCCACCGAATCTGCTAATCCCGGTCGGATGCCGGAAGATGGAAGTAGAGGTGTAATCCAGGTTTCGGTTGCATAATCGTAACGTTTGCCATATTGCAAAAAAGGAAGTTCAACGCTTTTTGTTTCATCATCAAACAAAAATTGGCCTTTTCCTTCTTTAAATAGCGGGTCGTATTGTTCATACTGATCGTTGAACTGACTGACCTGAAGAGAAACATACGTATTTTCTGATAATGCACCTGTCAGTCGAGCAAAAAAAGTTGATGTGGACGAAGTGCTCTTTGGGAATCTGAGTTTTAAATTGCCATTGTCACTATAATAGTTAAACAAACTGTAACTATGAACATAAGACGAACGATCTTCACTGAATAACGATCCACCGATTTTTAACTTAAATGGAACACCAATCATCTCTTTTACATCCACGACAATATTACCATTCACCATGGTTCGCGAAGAACCATTATTTGGCAACGGTCCTTTTCTATATGCAATATCATCACCGGAAATTTTAAATGCATCATATTTACCGTTACCGTTTGCATCCACATAGGGTTCGTCATCTGTTAATGCCGGCCCCACCAAATCATTTGAATAGCCGGTTCCATTAATTTCCCAATAATTCTGTTTATCCCATACACCATTTCCGTTCAGATCAGTAAATTCTTCGCCATTGATTGGTAATCCATTCTCTTTATTCAGTTTGCCGGTATAAACGGGGTGGGTGCCCCAAGTCGCCCGTGCATCTTCCAAATTTCGGAACTCTCCTGCCAAGGAATAACGAATAAAACCAATCCCGGGAAGTGGGCCGGAAATGGCACCTGAAAGCAAATTATACCCATAAGAGAAAGTTGGTGAACTTCCCGTTGTGGGGAAAACCCCATCTGTTAAGCTTTCGAAGGAAGCTTGAAGTTTCTCTCTGCCTTCTCGGGTTGTCGTGCTTATTATACCAGAGTTTGCTGAACCATATTCAGCATTAAAACCGCCGGCTTGAAATGATATTTCTTCTAAAGAAAGATTGGGAACATCCCCGGATCGGCTCAAATCATACGGGTTATTTACATATACACCATCCACATAGTATCCGGTTTCATCCGTTCGCCCGCCTCGGACATGCAGAACATCCCCATCGGCGACAACACCCGTCTGCAAAGCGGCGACTGAATTGTAACCTCGGACGGGCATATTTTGAATATCTTCAGACCGAACAACTCGTACTTCGTTTGTTGCGTTGATTTCAATAAGTGGTTTTTCTGCGATTACCGTTACTTCTTGGCCCTCAATTGCTTCCGGGGTCAATCCAATGCTATACATATTGGTTGTCAAATCCTTAGTGACTCTCACATTTTCCACTGTTATAGTCGCATAACCAATATAAGAAAATTTTACATTATACAAACCAGGAGGAATAAACAGGATATAAAATTCGCCGCTTGTATTAGATGCGGCACCTTTTGATGTTCCTTCTAATAAAATATTGACTCCGGGGAGGACATTACCATTTTTGTTATCAATCACTGTACCGGTAATTTTCCCTGTCTCTCCAGCAAATATTGAGTATGGAAGCGCGATGAAAAGAGCTATTGTGAAAATTTTGATGGATTGTTTCAACATAACGATTCTCCATTTATTTTTATTAATTATTGTATTCATTGTCGAAAAAGAACTCCGCAGGTGTTTGTGACATGCTGAATATTAACTGCTTGTAACTGGACAGTCAATATATAATTAGAATTTTATGAATTGGGATAATTAGCAATTAAATGGAATTTTAGTAATATGTTTACCAAATATTTCCAAAAGGACCTCCGTAAATCCCCAGATCATTTCTACTACCATCTACATCATTGTATCGTCCATCAGGATGCCCTTTGTCCACGCATGGAGAATTTTCAGCCAAGTGATAATTACCGACTTCTTCATTTACAAAAAGAGGGTTTAATTTCAAGTTTCCGAGCCCAACCACGATTCTAAATTCATCTGAAACTGTATATTGGGCATATCTGGCGTATAATTTAAAATCTTTTGTACCCGAGTTATTCCAAACGATTGTATTCATTATTACGATTTCACCCTGATTGATAATAGCACCACTAAAGGCTGAGCTAAAACTCCAGTTTCGATTGAAAACACAATTAGTGATTTTAACATCACCCTCTTCTCCGACGGTTAGGGCTCCTCCCCGATCGCTTTTGTTTTTCTCAAACAGACAATTGGTAATTTCCGCGCTGGCGTTAATAAATATTGCCCCGCCATTTCCATGGGTTTTATTTCGTTTAAACTTGGTGTTTTGAATAAGCAACTGCCCCCCATATTGAAAAAGACCAGCTCCTACTTTTACCGACTGAGAATTATTATTATATATTGTACAATTTACTATGGAATTATTACCATCAGATAAAATGCCTCCTCCTTCCTCTTCTGAATTATTATGTATAATTTTACATTTTATTATATCTGCAGCATCCTGTAAATATACTCCACCGCCTTTTCCATTTGGATAAATTTGTGACTTGGTATTCCTATCATTGATAGCCCTATTATTTCTAATAATGCAATTTTTTATGGATGCTGTGCCTCTGGCGGATATCCCCCCACCAAAAAGTGCTTTTCCACCAATAAGGGTCAATCCTTCTAATCTCCCGGCATTGATTTCGACAACGGATCCAAGACGTTTTTCCCCCGCTAGTAAAGTAATTTCGGGAATGGTAGTACTTCGAATCGTAATATTTTTATCTTGAAATTGAAAATTCCCTTCATACAACCCTGGATAAATCTTAATCGTATCTCCATCGTCTATCATTTTGGAATTAAAAGCCTCCTGGGGATCTGAATAATGATAGGGGACTTTTAATGAGGTAACATTAGGGATAACAAGGGGGGCTGATAGGGCATGGATAAACTGACTGTTTTGGTCCACTAATCGTACCCGGTATTGAAAAGTAATATCATCATCAATCGTATCTGTATAGGTTGTTTGTAATGAATCTTGAATGTGTGCAATATTCATCCAGACAACGCTATCATGGTAGACAACAGATCGTTCAATAAGAACTTCTTTAAATTGTTTAATCGTGATATTAGACCATTCAATCGTCACGGGTGTAGGATGATATATTTTGTCGCCATTATAATTATGACTGACGCTGAAAAGATCATCGTTTGTTGGTTCAGTGGAAAATGGAGATTGACATGAAAGAATAAAGATGAGGAGAAGTAGAATAAATTGTTTCATTTCTATAAGCTAATTTTAAAGGTGATAATTTCACGATACCTTTCAAAGTAATTGAAACCTTTACGTATGCTTTCTTCCAGAGTTAAATCCAATTCATCCTTTGACATAATATTTCTTACCGTGTAAGATAAACTGCAGTTTACTTTCCACAGTTTTTTCTGAAATGTAATATTCAGGTTTGAGTTTTGTCTTGGTTTGCGTATTCCTTCTCCGAAACCAGCCACATAGTAAAATTGCTTTCCTTCATTAATATAATCATAACTAAAGGTGAACCATCCAAGATTTAATTCAGCTGTAGATACAAAACGATATTCGGGTTTATCGGGAAATACTCGAATATTACTGATTCCTATCCATGTACCATTGCTCCCTAAAAGAAATTTACCATCCAAGAAATTCATTTTAACGGATGCTTCGACCCCTTGGGTGCCCGCCGTTATATCATTAAAAGGAACCGCTGGCCCTTCTTCAACAAGGCGGTAGCCAATTTTATTGGTATAATTATTAATAAAAAACCCCAGAATAATGTGGATTTCCGATATCGGTAGATCCGACTGGACATCCATAAATGTCATATCCAAATTGGCTTCCGTTGCAGAAAGCTGTTCCCGGTTTAAAAGTGAATCTGTGGAGCTATCAAGGCGGGTGTGAGCAAAACGAAATCGGTCGCTTAAAGTGGGTAATCTGGAATTATTTCCTGAATTAACAAATAATGAGTATCTAACTTTTTGTGTTTGTCCTTCAACATAAACACCTAATCTTTTACTGGCAACGATGGACGGAAACTCTTCATGATTAAGAATAAGATTGGTATCGGAAATGTCATCTAAATAGGATCGAGTTTTTTCATCTAAAATTGTGTGGATTCGATTGAATCTGAAGCTGAATTCCCAATTGATGTGATCGATCACCGGGCTGAAGCTCATTACTTCCCATCTGGACACCAATGCAAGGGCGCGGGTTTCTCTCGACATGTCCGCTACCCGGACCTCAGTTTGAAAGCCGTCCACATCAAAATAAGATCTGTCACCATTAAAATATTGTTTTTCCGATTCAATTTGTAATGTGTTTTTTATATCACGAAAGAAAAATCCTTTGGATAATTGAAACACCAAGGAACCATCATCTAGTGTTTCATTGACACTTGTAAAATAATTTTGATCTAGTCTCCAAGCTCTTTTTCCTGACATAATCGTCCAATTTTTTGAACGAAAAATCGGACCGGAGTATTTTCCACTAATCACTTCCAGTCCGTCATCCGATGTGACGCTACCCGATTCAAATTCGAGTGTTTTCGCCAGTTGATAACCACTGATATCAAATCGACCGGAATAAATATTTAATCCTCCAAAAGCATTGTTAAAAATAGTTGTAGTAATAGTCCGACCTCCAAATGCTCGCTTTTTCCCTGTCGTCCGGCCTCCAATTCCCACGGGACCATGCACTGCGGTCACCCCATATGACAAATCCAGATCATCCTGATAAGTCTGTCCAATTCCTTCAGTAAAGTAAACAGAATTCCTTTTCGCTCTTTTACTTTCAACATTAACAACTCCTCCAATGGCATCACTGCCAAATAAAGCAGATCCGCCTCCTTTAACTACTTGTATTTGATCGATTGAATTCAAATCGATAAAAGATAAATCTGCCACACCTGTATTGGAATCATTAATGCGGATACCATCTAAAAACACAACCACATCCGTTGCGTTACCGCCTCTAATACTGACCGTTTGTTTACCGCTGTTTGCATAGTTTAATTGTAAACTGGACACCCGCCTCAACGCACTACCGATATCCCTGGCTCCTTGCAATTCAATGGCTTCTATATCGATTCGGTCCACCGCCGATGCGACATCGATTTCAACTTTTCGCCTGGCTCCCATCACTTCAATTCCCTGGCCGGCAATGACTGCCGATGTTAATTCGATCAATAGAAAACTATCGTTCTTTACTGATATATTCAATGGATCATATCCAATGTGAGAAATAGAAATTGGTATGGGGAAATCGTGGTGGGTCCTGAGGATAAAATCTCCATTTACATTCGATGCAACTCCATCATCACCGTCAGAAATAATGATATTGACTCCTGCCACAGCCGTGCGGTTGTTCGCATCAACCGTTTTCCCGGATATTTCATGCACTTGCGAAAATATCCAAGAGAATGATAATATGGCAATAGTGAAGATTTTGAGCATAATATTATGAAACAATGGAGGCAAACTTAATGTAATTTGAAAGAGAGTCTATCTTTTTACTGATTCTAACGATTAACTGCGTTCAAATCTTCTTTGATCCACTTTTCGTACTGTTTGAGTAACAGGATCGTTATTTCTCCTACATTGCCGTTTCCGATTATTTGGTTGTTGATATGAGTAACGGGTACAATTCCCGATCCACTATTTGTAATAAATAACTCATTGATTTGATGAATATTGTTTTTATTTAATTGTCCGAAAAAAACAGGCAATAAAGATTTGGAAATGATAGTTTGCCTGGTAACTCCTGGTAAAATTTGATCTTTACGTGTGAACAACTTCCCGTCTTGAACCCAAAATAGGTTACTTTTGCTTCCTTCGTATAGATTGCCATTTTTATCACTTAATATTGCTTCAAAGCAATTGACCTTGTTTGCTTTTTCCCATGCGGACAAACAGGTATGGTAATCCGTTGTTTTTACATCAGGAGTATTTCTCTTTGCGGTTACAGTGATTACTTTTACTCCATTATAGACTGCGGGGTCCAAATTTAAAGGAGAAGTGTAAAGAATTAATTGATCAGGAGCTACGAGAATCCGAACCCGCTGTTCTGGATCGGGAAATTCCAATATGACTGTATCAACCATTTTGATTATTTCCATCTTGGGATAATGAATTTTCAGATCAATTTTTTTTGCTGAAGTCAAAAGGCGATTCAAGTGAGGATCTAAAAAAAGAGGTTGAAAATTCAATGTCCTGAATGTTTCATACAACCCACAATCAAAAGCAAAAGATTTACTGCCGATTTGGAGATGTTCGTTTGGAACATCTTCCCAATTACCATTAATCATTGTCCGAATCATGGTTGGAATGAAACTGCTTTTGATAATGTTTCGTTGAATTCATCCTCCAATTGGGATCCGATTGTAATGCCTCCTCCAACACCCAAAGTTAAATTTTTTCCTTCCTGTACTACTGTCCGAATGGCAATATTAAAACGGTAAGAGTTGTCTGGTAGTATATAACCGATTGATCCAGTATAGATGCCTCTGGGATATTTTTCCATGTCATAAATCATTTCGCAAGCACGCTTTTTAGGACAACCGGAAATAGACCCTCCCGGACTCATAGATAACAGTGCTTTCATTGGGTGAATTTCTTTTTTCAAAACCCCTTTAATTTTTCCTTTCGTATGGAATACTTTTTCCAATTTCTGGACCCCTTTTGACTCCAACACATGAACTGATCCTGTTTGACATACCTTCCCTAAATCATTTCTCATTAAATCGATTATCATGTATAATTCTGCCTGTTCTTTTCCGTTTGTTAATAATGCCTTTAGGTTTCGATCCTCTTCATCCGTCGTTTTACCCCGGGACACGGTCCCTTTGATTGGCCGAGTTATTATAATGCCATTTTTTATCTCAATGAACTGTTCTGGAGAGAGGCTATGAATGGCCCAATGGTCATCTTCAATGTACGCAGAATATCCTACTTGATTTTTTCTCCAAAGTGATTGAAATAAATTCCTGGGCGATGCATACGTTTTTGATTTTAGGGAATGCGTATAATTTATTTGATAAAACTCACCCGCATTAATAAGTGAAATGATTTTTTCAAAATCAATTTTATATTTTTCTTTAGATATGGTTGGAGTAAACCGGTTCCAATTCGACAAAATGTTTTTTTCTGTAATATCTATTTTGCTGTAGGAATCAAATACTCGAAAATGAGCTGCTGGAAGATGGCCTTTTAATTCATGAATTGGGACTTCTAATTGTTTTACTCCATACTCATAGGTAATGTACCCGGCGATAAATTTATCTGTATACTGATCTACAAAATTAATCAGAAGTTCAGGAGAATCTTTCAGAGACAGGGATATCGAATCAATGGGATCCCATGCGGCGATATTTCCCCAATCAGATTGTGAATTTCCAATAAAAATCGCCGTCCGATTGTTTTCAAAAATGTTTTCAAACATAAAGAAAATTTTCTAAAAGGCGAGAGCCCATGGGTGTCAAAAATGACTCTGGGTGAAATTGGACTCCAAATACTGGTTTATCTTTATGGGCAATAGCCATGATTTCTCCGTTATTGGTCCAGGCAGTTTGGATAAAATGATTTGGAATCATAGAAAGCGATAATGAGTGATATCTGGCGGCCTGAAAAGGTGTCGGTATTCTGTTGAAAAGTCCGAATTGATTGTGGTGAATCAAAGATGTTTTACCATGGAGAATTTCTTTAGATTGAATCACTTCCACTCCGAACACTGATCCAATACATTGATGCCCCAGACATACGCCCAGAATCGGTTTTTTCTTCCACCAGTCCTTTATAATCTGATTAGAACTTTCTGCTTGAGTAGGATTTCCCGGACCTGGAGAAACAATGATGTGGCTGGGGCTTATTTCTGAAATAAATCCGGATTCAATTTTATCATGATGCTTCACCAAAACATCCGCCCCAACCACTTCTAATGCTTGAACAAGATTCCAAGTAAAAGAATCATAATTATCTACTAATAAGATCATAGGATAAATTATTTAATCCACCTGAATCCTTCACTATCTTTAATCACACCGATCATAAAATAATTAACAGATTGTGCGGAACGAGCTATTATGAAATCTATTTTATTAAAAAACCCATTTGTTTGAGAAACGTCATTATCGCTCTTTCAGAATATTTCCTAAGACGGTCATTAATCCCCCTTCTGTTTTGATACCCATCCCATAACCGCTGGAATGATCAATACCGTTGCCAGAAAGCAAGTCCCGACACCAATAAATAAAGCGATCCCCATTGATCCGAGTCCACGATAGGTAGCAAATGTTAGTGAACCAAATCCCAACATAGTTGTGAGAGAGGTCAATAAAATAGCTCGCCCGGTTGAAGAAAAAACGGTATAATGCTCCTTTCTTCCTTCAAGTTGATATCGATGGATAATATGAATCCCATCATCCACCCCAATTCCAATAATCATGGGGACAGCCATGGCATTCAGCATGGTAAGATATAAACCTGATATCTCCATAATTCCCAACATCCATAACGATCCCACAACCAGAGGAACAATCGCTAATAGCGCTTTTCTGGGTTTTCGAAAATCCAATAAAATAATAAGAAAAATAACAATCAAAGATAAACCGGTTGCAAATTTTCCATCTTCTGAGAATAGATCAATCAACCTTCGATAAACAACAGGAATGCCCGTTGCTCTATTGCTCACGGCTTCTAGCTCATCAGAAAAACGTTCTAAAAACAACTGGTCCCAGACATTGGCCTTAGGAAAAACTGTCACCAGGAATAATTTTCCAGACTTCCCCACATATTGGTTGCGAATATTAAATGGAATTGTTTCCAAAGTTATCACTTCCGGATTAGCCATTTTCATTGCCATGGTTTTAAACGTTTTGGAAAAATCCTGATGAAATAATTTTAATTCACGAAGTTGGGATAAACCTGCTTCCTCAATCTGATGTACCAATTTTGATAAAATACCCGTTGAAATATCCGGGCTGGCTACTGCCAATTGTCTTTGCCACTGTTTAACTGTTTCATCTTCATCTTCCGGAACCACTCCCACCAGTAAACCGGTTTTTAAATATATTTTATCCTGTCCGCTAATATTTGCCATATCCTGAATTTCCATTACATTGGCTTCTAAGCGAACTAATTCCTTTTGTAGTTCGGTTAAATCTTCCTGTGTAAATGAAGGACTGGTCTTTGCGTTCTGAATTGAATCACGAATATCTTTTACGATATTCTGTCTGTTTTCCTGTTCTGCCTTTGAGGGTAAAAAATCAACAATTGAGCGAACCATGCCTGCTGTTTTGATTTTTTTTGCCTTTTGGGTCAAATCGGAAGCCTCTTCGATTGAGTTCGCTGTGAAATATGCATAGTCAGCACTCATATCCATTTTTTCAATCATTTTATCCTGTAGGATTATAGTTTCAAGTCCTACCGGCTCCATATTGAGATAATTATAATCCCATTCAATTTTGCTTCCTCTCCAACCAATAAAGAGACTCAGTAAGACGACGATCATCAGGGTTAATCCCGGTTTAAGGGCCAATTTTTTTGCAAATTTTCCTAACCGTCTGTAAGAAATGTCTTTTGGTGCTTCCTTTTTTTCTGATCCCCGTATGCGGAATAAAATTCTTTCCCGAATCACCAGTAATGTTGGCAGAATAGTAATGGCTGCAATCATGGTCATAACAATTCCCAACCCAAGAGATAAACCGAATTCTCGGAAACCCTGTGTTCGAGTAAATAGAAAGGTTAAAAAGGCTGTTGCTGTTGTAACTCCACCTGTTAAAACACCTAATCCTGTTTTGTAAAGAGTAAAATGCATGGCTTCTTTTACATTTTTCCCTGCTGCTCGTTTTTCACTATAAGCAGCAATGATATGAATAGAAAAATCAATTCCCAATCCTACAAGAATCACACCCATCATGGCGGTCATCATATTCAAAGTCCCCGTAACCAGCCAAGTGACACCCAGTGCCCAAACCACACCAACCATGAGAGTAATAATGGCCAGGATAGGGCTAATAATCATTTTGAAAGCAATAACAAACAAGATTAAAATGAGTACCAGTGCAATAGATGTAATAATAAATGAATCATTTTCCATGGCTCTTAGTTCATCTCGTTGGAGAGGAATGGCTCCCGTTAATCCAGCTTCTACTCCGAATTCTTTCGCAACCCCTTTCACAATTTCTTCTGCTGCGTTTGTCGCTAAGGGATAGGCATCCATTTGCTGCCAGTCAAAACTGGGAATAATCTGCATGATGAGCATTTCTCTGTCCCAACTGCGATAATACGTGTCTCCCATCAAAATAGCATCTGCAGCGCGAGCGCCGGAATATTGATTATTATTTAAAGAGTTGATTAGTTCATCTGTAAAGGTCTGGATACCATCCATAAACCGAAGAGCTCCCTGTTCCTGCTCCTGCCCTTCAATAGAGCCACCTCCTGACCCTGTATACTCTCGTTCAAATGTAATATTCAAATTTTTTAAGAGACCCGTTAAATTGGGATTCTCAAATAAGGTTCGATTCTTTTTCAAATCATCGCTCTTCATAAGCATCAATGCATGTTCTGCAATAAGATCTTTTGGGAGTCGATAATCTACTTTCTTGAAATATTGAGTTAGTTTTTCAATCTCTGGAGCTGCTTTTTCAGCAAACTCTATTAATTTTTCCGGATCTCCTTCCGCCACCACCA
>CAYXMX010000020.1:0-34543 GCA_964466265.1 uncultured bacterium
AATCACCTAAATCAGAATGAGTTTCCTTGTTTCAACTAACTTTGATACATGCTCGTAAAAATAATCATAGTACTAAATATCTTTAGAATTTTATTCTTGTTGATATTTTTGTAGAATTACAACCCAAAAATAAATAATTAATTCACTTAAAATGACTTTAGAAAATAAAATTAGCTCTAAAACTATCGGACTTGATATTGGTTTATTGATCGGCCGGTTTTTCATGGGGACTGAAGATCTTCATTATGGTTACTGGCCGGATAATAAGGTCGCTACTACGCAGAATTTTTCAGAAGCACAACACCGACATTCTAAACTTATTATAGACAACATACCTGAAGGAGTAACTCGTATCCTAGATGTGGGAAGTGGATCAGGAAATCTTGCGAAGAAATTAATTAGTCTGGGTTATGAGGTAGATTGTGTTCTTCCCAGTGAGTTTTTGGCTGAAAATATTCATAACAAATTAGGTGAAAAATCAAAGATTCACCTTTGCTGTTTTGAAGATTTGAAAACGGATATTATTTATGATCTTATTTTGTTTAGTGAAAGTTTTCAATATGTGAAACTTGGTTTATCTATTGAAAAAATAGTTGATATGCTTCCTGTAGGAGGATACCTACAAATATGTGACTTTTTTAAGAAAGATAAACTAGGTAAAAGTCCCTTGGGTGGTGGTCATAAATGGAAGAATTTCTTGAATAAAATATCTTCTGTTCCTTTAACATTATTGTCAGATATTGATATTACTAAAGAAACAGCACCGACAAATGATCTATTGGATAAGTTTGTTACTCAGGTATTAGGACCCATCAAAGGGATGACAGGGGAGTATTTTAATAGTAATTACCCAAAATTATCCAGATTCATGAAGTGGAGATATAGCACGCGACTCGAGAAAATAAATAGACTTTATTTTACCGGATCTCTTACAGGTGAAAATTTTATTAAATATAAAACTTATCGTTTGTTGTTATATCAAAAATAATATTTTCACTGCATAGATCTGTTTTTCCTAATCATTAGGCTATTTTTTTCCATTGGACATGTGCTTAAACCAAATAGAGTGTAGAGCGGACAAAATCCAATAAGACTTGTAAGCACAAACACACCTGTAATCACTAATAGTACGATTCCCAGTGGGTTATGCAACCTCTTTTCTGTAAAATTGGGTAACAGGGTTTTCATTTAGGTTATTTTCATATTCTAGAATGGAAAGATAGATTCTTCAATGTTTCTCCTGCTTTATCAATATTTTCCTTTGTATAACTTTCGCCAATTGCTTCAATTAACACAAAATAGTTTTTTCATTGTTGGCGAGGATTACAAAGTCAATTCACTTTAACCTATGGAAGTCTATTCCCTATCTTGTTAAACTCTCGAAGATAGAAGTGAATATTTATATTAAAGATACATTGAACAAAATTTTAGTCTGGGTAACTTAAAATGAAAATAAAAAACATTGAACACATTGGTATCGCAGTTGAATCTATTAAAAATGCTTCCTCATTCTGGCATATTCTCTTAGGACTGGATCATCGTGGGACTGAGCAGATCAGCCAGGAAGCTGTGATCACCGATATTTATGATACGGGACATGGGAAAATTGAATTATTGGAAGCTATGGATAATGATTCGCCCATTTCTGATTTTATTGACAAGCGAGGAACGGGGATACACCATATTTGTTTTGAAGTAGAAAATATTCAAGACGCGATTATGGAGTTAATTGAAGCTGGTGTAGAAGTAATTTATAAAGAGCCCAGAGTTGGGGCGGAAGGATTATTAATAACGTTCATTCATCCAAGAAGTACCGGCGGTGTATTGGTAGAATTGGCTCAAAAACCAGTTTAATCCCGGTGATATTTATTTCCTTTTAAAATAGAATAAGCTCGGTATATTTGTTCCATTAATATGAGTTGAGCCAATTCGTGGGTTAGGGTCATTTTAGATAATGATAAGATTCTATTGACTTTGTGTTTCACACGATCATTTAATCCATTCGGACCCCCGATAATAAAAGTAACCACTCCACCTGTTTCCTGTAGATATTTTGCCAGGTCTCTGGAAGAAAAACCTACTCCATCTTCGCTTAAAGCAATCATTTGACCAGGACTCCCTTTAATGTGCTGGAGTATTTTCTCACATTCATTTTTTTGATCGCTATCTTTTAAAATGATATGGTCAATGCGAACGTCTCGAGAAAGGCGTTTGTCGTACTCACGAACCATAGACAGAATATGCTGATTCTTTATTTTTCCAATAGATAGGAGTTTAATATTATTCATCTGGTATAGCGCTCAAGGTAAGAGGGGATAGGAATCCCTCTTTTTAATTTTGGATCAGGTTGCGGTGTATCGTAGGTTTGTTTAATGGGAATTATTCCGGCCCAAAAGTCCGAATCATAATCCTCTTTTTCATCTTTTAGAGGACCTGAACTTATTTTTGCCGATGCATGATCAATAGGCATTTTTATTATGGCAGTTTGTTTTAATTCCTTTGCATTGGGTTGACGGGCATCCTTCCACCGTCCCGGGACGATATGATCTGAAATTGATTTTAATGCTTCCAGCCTCTCATGCTCATTTTGAATCAAATTCCCAGTGCCAAATAAAACAACAGAACGATAATGCATGGTAGAGTGAAACAGAGAGCGCGCTATGACCAATCCGTCCATGAGCGTAATGGATACACACATATTATTCTGATTTGATGCTTTAATTAGCCGACTGTTATTGGAACCATGAATAAATAAAAAATCCTCCACGCGAGTATGAATGGTAGGAATCACTATAGGACGATTCTCATGAATAATTCCAATATGACAATACAAAGCTTCATCGATGATTTGATAGATAACCTTCCGACTATATTCTGCTTTTTTCGGGATTCGTTTTATTTGATTGAGTTTTGATGGTGTATACGAGTTCATTGTTGTCTCTCTTTAAGATATAAAATTACAGAGAGAGTAGCTATGACTAAACTAAAATGATTGATATTTTTATACTTGTCTTTAAAACTTATATAGTGATAACCAAAAAGGAACGTAGTAAGCATATTTTCAGAAATACGTGGCTGAAGTCCAAGTATAAAATTACAATGAATCATATAAACAGGTTATGTTTTCAGAGAGCATTAGTATTAATTTCGCAATCTCATGTCTGATAAAAAATCCCAACGAAAGCGACTTTTTCTCATTGATGGTTATGCTTTGCTATTCCGTGCTCACTATGCGATGATTAAAAATCCCTTAATTACTAGTAGTGGAAAACATACCAGTGCATTATTCGGTTTTTCCAATATGATTTTTCGTCTTCTCCGACGGGAAAATCCTGATTATATCGTGGCTGCCTTTGACCGAAAAGAAAAAACATTTCGCCATGAGAAATATCCTGAGTACAAAGCCAACAGGGATGAAATGCCAATGGAACTCCAAGAACAATTGGAGTATCTGTGGTCTCTGTTGGAGGGATTAAATATCCAGAATATTAATCAACCTGGATATGAGGCAGACGATGTGATAGGTACACTTGCTAAACGGGGAGAAAAAGAAGGGTTCGATGTCTATATTTATAGCGGAGATAAGGATTTTGCACAGCTGATATCCGATCACATTTTTTTATATACCCCAGTCGTTCGTTCAAACGATATTAAAATTATTGATTCCCTTGGTGTAATAGATAAATGGGGAGTCCCTCCTGAAAAAATGATCGACTATTTAGGACTGATGGGAGATGCCTCAGATAATATTCCCGGCGTCGTAGGTGTCGGTAAAAAAACAGCCGTCAAATTAATTCAGGAGTATGGATCATTGGAGAATGCCTTAACCCATGCTGAAGATGTGCGGAACAAGCGGGTCAGGGAAGGTCTAATTAACGGGGTTGAAAATGCCAGGCTAAGTAAGGAATTGGTTACTATTATTACTGATATGAACCTGAATTGCAAAATAGAAGATTTTAAAAGAAAAGAAATCAATACTGAACAATTATCTGAATTATTCATTGATCTGGAATTCAATGCATTATTGGATCAATTGGATGCATTCTCAACTGGCGAAATAAAAGAAGAAATAAAAATAGATAAAAGCTATTATACAATAAGTAATATAAATGAATTAAAGTCATACATGAATAATTTATCCCAAACAAAAATAATATCCTTTGATCTGGAAACCGATTCAGTGACCCCCATGCAGACAGCCTTGGTTGGAATGAGCTTTTCATTCGAAAAAAATACAGCTGTATATATTCCAATCCAGTATGGTAATAAATCGAAGAACAATTTCGGAGATGATGATTTAAAAATAGTACTGGATAGCGTAAAACCGATTCTTGAAAATCCAACAATTAAGAAAACAGGTCAGAATATTAAATTTGATGCTTTGGTTATGAAAAATCATGGGATTAATCTTGTTGGAATTTCTTTTGACACTATGCTGGCTGCTCATCTTGTAAAACCGGAAGGACGCACTTATAAATTAGATAACTTGAGTCTGGAATATTTGAATTATCGAATGGTACCCATTGAAGATTTGATTGGCAAAGGAAAAAACCAAATCCCTATGAGCGATGTCGCCCTGGATACCGTCAGTTTTTATGCCGCTGAGGATGCGGATATTACCTTCCAGCTCACAGCAATTTTAGAGAAAAAGTTGACAGAAGATTCTCTATCAGAGTTTTATTATTCTGTGGAATTACCTCTGGTTCCTGTTCTGATTGATATGGAATTTGATGGTGTATACGTAGATAAAAAACAATTATCAGACAAATCAAACGAATTGGGAAAGAAACTGGATGGTTTATCTTCGGATATTTTAAAAGAAGCCGGTACTGAATTTAATATTAACTCGACCCAGCAGCTGGCGAATATTCTCTTTGATATGATTGGCCTCCGGCAAGTGAAAAGACGTTCAACCGCTGAAGATGTTTTAGAAAAGTTGCGGGATGATCATCCCTTGCCTGGATTAATTTTGGAGTACAGGAAGTTAAATAAATTAAAAAATACTTATCTGGATTCTATTCCTCATCATATCCACCCAAATACCAGACGAATCCATAGTTCTTTTAGCCAAACCATTGCAGCTACCGGAAGATTATCCTCTAGTAATCCTAATTTTCAAAATATTCCTATTCGTTCAGATGAAGGTAGAGAAATCAGAAAAGCCTTTATGGCCCAGGCGAAGGATCATTTAATATTTTCTGCAGATTATTCACAGGTTGAACTGCGTGTCATGGCTCATTTGAGCGGAGATAAAGGGCTAAAAGATGCTTTTTCAAAAGGTGAAGATATTCATGCTCGCACGGCCAGCGATATATACGGTGTTCGCCTTGAGGATGTTTTACCGGAGATGCGACGTGTAGCAAAGATAGTCAATTTTGGTATCATGTACGGTGCCGGGCCGTTTAGAATGAGCCAGGAGCTGGGTATTCCACGATCAGAGGCTCAAATGATTATTGATAAATATTTTGAACGCTTTGCTGGTATTCGTAACTATATCGATGCCACAATCGCTCACGCAGAAAAGAATCATTATGTTGAAACCTTGTTGGGCAGACGTCGACCGGTATGGAATATTGCTAGTGCCAATCATATGCACCGGGAAGCGGCCAAACGGATGGCGGTGAATATGCCAATACAGGGAACTGCAGCAGAAATGATCAAACTGGCTATGGTAAAAATCCATAGATACTTGAAGAAAAATAATATGAAAACCATGATGGTTCTTCAGATTCACGATGAATTACTTTTTGAAGTCCCAAAAGAAGAGCTGGACGAATTGAAACAGGTAGTTGTTGAAGAAATGGAAAGTGCGTTAAAGCTAGACGTTCCAATTGTTGTAGATTGTGGTGTGGGAGTCTCTTGGTTTGAAGCTCACTGAAACTGATCATCACCCGAGTGGACTGCAGGAAACTATTAAGTAGTCAATAGGTATCATTATGCTGAACAATGAATCGATATAGAAAAACGGTTTATTAGATACAATAATTGAATAAAATATCTTGAAAAATAAAAAATGGATAGAAACCTTTGACTCAAATAAAATCAGGAAATTCTGATATAATAAACTTACTTAATGGAGTTTCTTACTTTGGCAGCAATCGATATGGTTAAATCAGGTATTTAGATGGAAGCAAGTATTACACTAAAAAAGGTAGGAAAACTAGCAGGCGATAAGACCATTATTGCCGGTTTGACCTTTGGAATTGAAAAAGGATCCTTGGTGGCAATAGTTGGAGACAATGATGCTGGAAAATCCACTTTGCTTAAATTATTGGCTGGATTGGAAAATCCAAACTATGGGTCTGTATTTCTCCATGGCCTTGACACAGATAAACGTCGGTTGGAAACTCGCCAGACGGTAGCATACATTCCCCATGATATTGATCTGGATCCCTGGCTGACGCTGGAGCAAAATATTATATTTGATGCCCGATTGTACAATACTCCCAAGAACATCATTGATTCACGTATTGATGAATATGGTCGTGGGCTGGACATGGGTCATTTTTTATATATGATGGCCGGGAATGTTCCCCAGGGTATTCAGAAGAAAGCAATGGTGATCCGGGCTTTAGCTCATGATCCCACCATCTTAATTATGGATGAACCCACAGCATTTATGGATGCTCCTTCCCGACGATTATTATGGGATCTGATGAGGAAATTGAAGGGAAGTAAAACGATTGTGTATTCCAGTCAGTTTTTACCTGAAGTGGAGGCAGAGAATGACCGAATAATGGTGGTATACGATGGTCGAATCCTGTTGGACGGCAGTCTGGATAAATTATTAGAAAGTACATTAGAGTACCACCAATTTGGAATTGAATTTGAAGATTTGAATGATGAATTATACACTTCTTTATGCGGGGTAACACCGGTAGTTAATCCCACACGGGTCGGCAATACATTTCATTTTTATGGCCGTTCCAGAAAAGTGTTTTTTGAAGTACTCAATGCCTGCACCGGAGCTTTAATGATAGATCTGTCCATCCAAAAACTTTCTCTCCAGGATTTGTTAGATTCAGCCTTTGCCCAAAAAGGAATGGATGAATGAGGATATTTATCATGAGAAGATGGTGGCTCATTCGAAACAGATTAATTTCTACTATTGCTCTGTCTTTTATTATTCCAGGTTCATTAACGATTGTTACTGTGTTGGGCATTAAAAATATAATTGTAAGGAGTATCAATGGTGAACCGTATGAAATATGGGTGGTCCCTGGGCTATTTATGGTATTGTCAACATTATTAATAACACCATTAATTTACAGAGATTTTTTCGACTTACGAATTCATCATAAGGTCCTAGTACCACTAACATTATCACCGATTCGAAAATCAAATATTATTATTGGAATTTTATTTAGCGCCCTGTTGGAAGCCCTTGTTGTCCTCGGAGTTGGGTTGGTCATCTACAGTGCAATTTTTCCCGATGTTATTCATTTATTTCAAAGTATTCTCATTCTATTTTATTCAGCAATTTTTGCTGTTCTGTTTGGAAATATCGTTATTGCTATCTCACTTTTAACAGAAAGAATTTCGGTTTTTATTTCAGTGATATTTACACTGATCATTTCAGTAATGTTCGCTTGTGGCCTATTCATTGAATTCAATTTTTATCCATTACCCATGGCGAATTTTTTCAGATATATTCCATTGAGCATGGTTGGAATAGCCAGCAGAAATCATTTATTTCATGAATCGTTTGATATCATCCATACGGTGATACCGATTTTTGTATCCATAATCCTCATTATTTTTAATAGCTATTTACTAAAAAGAAAAATGGGACAATGATTGTTTATTTAAGTGGAGCCATGGAAAATGCCAGTGATGAAGGTGCCAACTGGAGAGAAGAATTAACCATCTGGCTAAAATCCGAATTGAACCATGATGTCATCGATCCTGTTAAGACATCTCAACAATTGGTGAATGATCATCAAGCTCATGATTACCGAAAATGGAAATCAACAGACCCGGAACAGTTTAAAACATTCGTTCGCAAGGCCATTGATCTGGATTTAAACAACGTCATGAATCGATGCGATTATCTTATCTGTTTATGGAATAAAGATGTCCTGAGCGGAGGAGGTACTCATGGAGAAGTCACTATGGCATACAGCGTAAAAAAGCCAGTATATCTGATCAATCAACTTCCATTGAATGAACTCAGTGGATGGATTATGTCCTGCGCTGAAAAAATATTTTCTAATATGGACGAATTAAAAGACTATTTAATCAATACATACACCAATCGATAAAGGCATAAACGTATGGTTGGACCTAAGGCAATTATTCATTTAGACAGATTAATCCATAATTATCGGATAATTAAGGATCATCTGAATCATGCACCTGTGATGGCTGTTGTGAAGGCAAATGGTTATGGACATGGTGCCGTTGAATGTGCAAAAATCCTGGAACAGGAGGGATGCACCTATTTTGCAGTTTTTACATTCACGGAAGCTTTGGAACTACGAAAAGCCGGCATCCAGTCAAATATTTTAATATTTTCCAAGCTACAACCAGAATTTCTGGACCAAGCAATTCTACAGAATATTACCTTGAATATCTCAGATCCGAAAGATATTGACTTACTACAAAATTACTATTCGACACACAGCCACTGTCCTGCTTTTCATATAAAAATTGATACGGGTATGACTCGTTTGGGAATTTCTTTTGAAGTAATTGGAGACGTATTAAAAAAGTTAAGTGAAAACTCCCACTTAAATTGTGAGGGGATATATAGCCATTATGCCACGGCAGATGAAGGAGATTTAAGTTATGCAAAGTGGCAATTAGATCGGTTTAAACTAGTGTTGTCATTAGCAAATGAAATGGGAGTGGAATTAAAGGTGAAACATTTCTCCAATAGCGGGGCAGTTCTTAATTTACCGGATTCTGCATTTGATATCGTACGCGTTGGGATGTTACTTTACGGTGTTTATCCTTCCGATGAAGTTCCCAGGAATGTGGCCATAAAGCCGGTGATGGAATTTAAAGGGCCCATTGTGGAGAAAAGACAGATTAAGGCAGGAATAAAAGTTTCGTATGGGGGTGAGTGGGAGGCAGGAAATGATACAACCATCGGTGTGATTCAAACTGGGTTTGCTGATGGATTTCCGCGCCCATGGTATCATGGTGGATATGTGGTCTATCGGGGAAAGAAATATTTGATTGCCGGACGGATATGTATGGATCAATTTATGGTAGATTTTGATCATGATGATGTCACTGTGGGAGACGAAGTATTGTTCTTCGGCGAATACGGAGAAAATTCACTCCCAATGGAAGAAATAGCTCAAAATATTGGTATGACGCCTTACGTAATTGCTACAGGCATCCATGGCCGAACTGAACGGATTTATAAAAAGTAATGGTCTCTATTCATTTGAAGGTTTTATGCCCATGACCTTCTTTTGTTGACTAAAAAAATCATTTCTTGATCACGGATAGCCTTATGATCTCTCTATATATTCAGGACTTAATCCAAAATCTCTTTCCAATTCTTCTGCAATTCCCTGAATCATCATTTTTCGTTCATCATGGTGCATAAATGCGCTTTTCATTGCATTAATAGTCATTTCCCTGAAATCATGGAGGGAAAAACCAAATAACTTTCTGGCTAACATGAATTCATCCGTCAGCGTGGTGCCAGACATCAATCGATTATCGGTATTCAATGTCACTCGAATTCCCTGGTTGTAATAATATTTTACGGGATGATATTTTAAAGAACGGATAGATCTGGTTTGCCAGTTGGATGTAAGACATATTTCCAGAGTAATGCGATGATCATTTACATAATTCATTAAATCTTTGTCTTCTTTCAAACGGGTTCCATGCCCGATGCGATGCGCTCCACAGTAGTGAATTGCCTGATGGATAGATGTCGGGCCAAATGCTTCGCCTGCATGAATGGTCGCATTAATATTATGATTTAATATCATGTAAAATGCTTCCCGATGATCTTTCGCCGGGAAATTTTCTTCAGCACCGGCCAGATCAAATCCTACTACGCCCTTATTCTTATACTGAATTGTCAAATCAGCTAGTTTCAGGGAGACTTCGGCTGAAATATTCCGAATCCCACAAACGATTATACCTGACTTGACACCAAATTCTTTTTCTGCCTTGATTAACCCGGTTTGTACTGCCTCGATGGAATCAGCAGGTGTCATGTCATTTTGAGTATGAAGAATGGGTGAGTATCGAATTTCAATATAACGGATATTTTCCTTCGAAACATCTTCGATTAATTCATAGGCGCAGCGTTCCAGACTCTCAGGTGTTTGCATCACACTTAATGTAATATCAAAGCGAGTCAGATATTCTTCTAATGAACCTCGGGTATTCCCCAGGACAAGAATCTTTTTCAGGTCGTCAATATTAGTTGCAGGCAATGAAATTCTATTTTTCTGCGCCAAGTCAAGAATTGTTTCGATCCGAAGACTCCCATCCAAGTGACAGTGTAACTCAACTTTAGGAAGTTTTTGAAGGAGAGATCTGGTAATTCTCATTTTTTAATAACCGTTTTATACAACCAGAAAATAATTGCTAGAAATACCAAAGATCCAAGAAAATCCAATCCTTCTATGGCGGGCCACCAGTCTTTATCGCCTGTGAGAAAAATAGGTACAGCAACTAGAATTCCCATTAATGCTTCACCGGTAATCAGCCCCGAAGATAAAAGCAGACCATTCTTTGCTGATGCTTTTGATCCACCTGCTTTTTGTCCCAAATGATTGATCATACCTCCGATAAAAATAGGTACAGTTAACTCTATGGGTAAATAGATTCCAACCGCTACAGCTAATACAGGTATGCGAAAATCGGATCCCTGTCTTTCCTGACGAATATCCATCATAATAATCAATATAGCAATAACACCGCCAATATAAACAAAATTCCATGGAAGATTTCCGGAAAATACTCCATCCGCAACTGATTTCATCAGAGTTGCCTGAGGGGCAGAAAGAGTAGGAGACCCGATTACATAGGCAGTATGAAGTATATCCAACACCAATCCAAGAACAATGGCAGCACTTAATGTACCGGCCACCTGCATGACCTGTTGTTTCCATGGTGTTGCACCAACGATATAGCCTGTTTTTAAATCCTGCATATTATCTCCGCCGATGGCAGCAGCGCAACATACGACGGCTCCAACCATAATCGCTCCAGCAGCACCAACTCCGGAGTCAGAGCCAAGCAATAATAGAAGAAGTAGGGATGAAAAAAGTATTGTGGCAATAGTGACACCGGAAATGGGATTATTGGATGAACCAACCACGCCGGCCATATAGGCTGCCACTGCAGAAAATAAGAAACCAAAAATAACCATTACAATAGTAAGAATGATGGCTACACCAACAGATTTTATTATATCTAAATACAAAAAGAAGACAGGGATTAGCATTAATAAAATAACGATACCGACGTATGTAATTGGAAAATCCCTTTCTTCCCTTGGAATTTCACCACCACTATTGGCATGTTTAACAGCATCTAAACTGGCTTTGATACCCGCCACTAGTGGTTTGGATAATTTAATCAGGGACCAGATGCCACCCACAACCATAGCTCCTACACCCATATACCTGATTTTGGTATTCCAAATCGTCCAGGCCGCGTCTAAGGGTTCTCCTTCAAATCCATGGATAGCCGAATAGATCGGAATGGCCACTGCCCAGGAAATGAGTCCACCGGCGACTACAAGAATGCCAATGTTTCTCCCGACGATATAACCCACAGAAATCAATGCAGGGGAGAGATCTGTTCCAAGACCAAAAATAGAGTTTCCTAACGTAATTGCCCCTTCTTTTGCCGCTCCCCACATGGTAAATCCCTGCTGGCAGAGTTTCATTAGTCCACCGGCCAATCCTGAAACAGCAATGGTCCATAAACCACTGGTTGCAGCAGAATCTTCTCCACTCCTTGCATCTTCTCCAGCTTTTAACACTTCAGCTGTTGCGATTCCTTCAGGATATTTTAGCTTTGCAACGATAATGAGTGCTCTTCTTAAAGGAATCGTAAACATGACTCCGATCACGCCCCCTATGGCAGCTATTTTCGCCACTTCCAAGTAATTAAATGATTCCCAGTATCCCAGCAGAATGAGCGCCGGTATAGTAAAAATAACACCAGCTGCAAGAGATTCTCCTGCAGAAGCGGCTGTTTGAACAATATTATTTTCCAATATATTAGATTTTTTAAATAGAGATAAGACACCCATGGAAATAACAGCAGCTGGAATAGAAGCAGACACAGTCATTCCGGCGAACAGACCTAAATACGCATTGGCACCAGCAAGAACCATGGATAAAATGATTCCCAGGAGGAAGGCTTTACCTGTGATTTCTGGAAGTGGTTTGGGGTTAGACATCTAGATTCCTTTATTTATGATTGTATAAGATAGAAAGGAATTTCATTGCCCATCAAGAGAGATGTGAGTGCCGACCTCATGGTATATCAATTTTCAGTAATACGGAATTGGATAAAATCAAATATACTCACAACAATACTTCCGAGATTAAAACATTAACATGTATGATCCTTTCATCATTATTTTTTAATACAAAAAGGATTCAGATTGCAAAAGTAATTATCTATTACTCTTTCTGTTATTCTTTTGAGAAATTTTGTAATTTCCGACCTCAAGCGGGGTGCTATTTCGAACCAGGCGGAATGGCTGAGAATAAACCCAAAGACCTGATCTGGATAATACCAGCGTAGGGAGTCTATTATGACCATAAAACCCATTATTCTTTTGCTATTATGCTCAACACTTTTGTTTCCCCAAATTGTGGGTGTTGTGAAGGATGTTGCAACTAATAAACCAATTGAGGGTGTCAATATTACCGGTGAAAATGCTGGAACGTCGACGGATGTTAATGGTCGATTTATTTTAAATATACCAATTGGTAGTGAATTAACTTTTTCCCATATCGGGTATCAATCCATTAAAGTACCGGCCGATAAGGAATGTACGATATTGCTGAGAGCTATAGTGTTACCGGGTAAAGAAATCATTGTTTCTGCCGGGTTAAGAGATGAGTATTTACAGAGGACCACCAGTAGCGTTACCGTATTTAATTCTGAAACTATCCAACGAACGGACGGCAGTCACTTTCAGGAAATAATGGAGGCCATTCCAAACTTAACCGCGGCTGGCGGTACGAGCAGACCGAGATATTTTCAAATACGAGGAATGGGCGAGAGAAGTCACTATTTTGGGGAAGGGCCACCCAATTTTTCCGTGGGATTTACTATTGATGATATTGATTTAAGTGGGTTAGGGATGGTGGGCCTGCTTTATGATTTGAATCAAATTGAAGTACACAAGGGACCCCAATCATCCGTTTTTGGCCCTAATGCATTGGCAGGTTTAATCAGAATGACGTCAACGAATCCTGAGGATACATTTTCTGCCGGCGCCAGCGTGACAAATGGGACGGATCGTGTTCGACGATTTGATGGTCGGATAAATATTCCTCTGGGAAAATATTTTGCTTTTCGAACCGCAATTGAATCCGGGTACGGTGATGGATTCAGGACCAATCAATATTTAAATAAGACGAATACCAATGGACGGAAAGAAAATATAATCCGTGAAAAATTTCTTCTGAAACCTAACAATAATTTTCAAGCTCTTTTAACTGCTTTCAGGGCTGTATTGGATAATAAGTACGATGTTTGGGCTCCGGATAATAATAAAGACTTGTTTACCTATACAAATCATCAGGGTATTGACAGCCAGGAGACAAATGCTTATTCACTTCGGGCAAATTATACGAAAAATTTATTATCAGCATCCTTAATAGTTTCTCAGTCAATTTCAGATATTATTCATGCCTACGATGGCGATTGGGGTAATGATGATTTCTGGGCGCAGGCACCCTATTATTTTGATCCAAATATCACCTATTGGAAATACGAATTTTTTGACAGTACCTCACGAACCAACGAAAACCAGACGTTGGAGGGAAGAATATCCTATGGTGATTTAGTAGTAGGATATTACCGGAAAGAACTAAGAGAGAACGATGATGCCTCCGGATGGCTATATGGAGGAAACGCTTCTTTAGCTACCAGTGAATTTAATTTCAAGGCATCAGCTGTGTATGGCCAAGTGGATAAACAACTATCAAATAATTTAAAAATATTGGCGAATATCAGACTTGAAAAGAATGAAATCAATTATCATGGCACCGCATCATATTTTGACTGGGATATCTTTGACTATGTTCCATTAGATACCGTTTTGTTTCAGGTAAATCATGATCTTTGGGGAGGAAAATTAGCGGTACAATATATGATTGATCAGGACATTAATTTTTATGGAAGCATTTCCAGAGGGTATAAGGCAGGAGGTGTCAATCAGCATCCCTACTTATCGGGGAAAAATCGTCTCTATGATCCGGAAAGTATCGTCAGCTATGAAACAGGCCTTCATTATTTTTCCCCGAATGCTAACATTCGTTTATCTACATTTTATGCATTCAGACAAAACCAACAAGTATCCATTTCCAGTCAGCAACAGGAGGGAGACCCCAACAGTTTTATATTCTATACTGCCAATGCAACCACCGGATCATTGCATGGGTGGGAAATGGAAAGCGTTTTTCGGTTAAATTCGGTTCTAACATTTTCAGGATCGCTGGGATGGTTAAATACCCTTGTGAATGAGTTTCAATTTAGTTCCGCATCGGATGAAATCACTCAATCAGGCGGCCGTGCTTCTGCGTATGCCCCTAAATATTCTTTTAGTTTTTCAATAGATTATTCTAGGAAAAAAGGCGTTGTTGGACGACTGGAGATGACCGGAAAAGATCAATTTTATTTTTCTGATAGTCATAATGAAATGTCCAGACCTTATCAGTTGGTCAACGGACACATTGGTTACCAATTCAACCACTATTCAATCAAAGTATGGGGAAGAAATATATTTGACACCCGCTACGCCACACGGGGTTTTTATTTCGGATTAGAACCTGTCTGGAACGAGGAACTCCAAGAGCATGAATATCCCGACAAGAGGTATGTCAGTTATGGCGATCCCGCCTACTTTGGAGTGACGGTGGAGTATGGGTTTTGACAGCCAATCTCTGTGGTGCTGCCGACTTCCTTCTATTTTCCTCTAAACATTATTTCGTCCTTCTGACTTTAGTTACCACGCTGCCAGCTGATGGCGTCCGTAGTAGCGAATTGTTAGGGTTCAATATCATTTTCCTCCGCTTTATTATAGTACTTTGGAATAGTAGACGATTCATATGTTTATTTTAACAATTTCAGTTTATAATTAGGAAATTCGTTTAACCTTATGATATAGAATTCAGCTATTAAATACTTCTTCAAACGCATGAGTAACGTATTACTCGGTGTTTTCATTTTCTCGTATACTATTTGATCTATCGCATGCCAAGGAATAAATAACGTAGGATGTCTAAATCGGAATAGAAAAAATGTTTTTAATAATATACCCTGATCGTTTGTACCAACATAAAACGAACCATTATATGATGTACTATTAAAAATTGCATTACCTTTTTTTAAAACAATATCGTTAAGGTTTACATGGGAATTCATTACAGCATATTATTTTGCATCATACCCCAACCACTTTTTAGAGATATAGCATAAGAAATCAAAAGCCACATGGTTATAAATAAAACAGGAAACATTCCTGTGCCAAATGACCATATAATAGCATTTATTAACCCATCAAGTATTTTTTGTCCAAATTTATCAAAATTAAATGGTGCAGAATTACCAGCAGCATTCATAACTAATGATACGAGAACTAGTATAAAGAATAAATTCCATATTTTTTGAAGTATTTTTACCATTTATGCTTTTTGGTTATGAACCTAGATATTGAATTGAACCCTAACGCTTGAGTTAACGCGATTGCAGGCCAGCACGAGGACACCCAATACACAGACAATACCACAGGCACATCCAACCTTAAAAAACGGACGGGTAGCAATTCGCGTACAATGATTTGTTAGCGGGCCGATGCGAAGGCCACCTTCAATTTGAAAAGATACCCCGATACCAATGAGGCACCATGCCACCGCCCTTGGCAAGATTGATCACTATTCAACTCTGACAGCAAAATCTACTTCAACTAACAGAAGGCATAGTGCCTCGTTATAAAAAAGCAGAACGGTCGTTCCAGCACACTCTTGGACACGACGTTGGCAGCCAGATTTGATACCATAAGCCGGGTGGCAGTGTGCAGCCGGTATCAATTTGATTTATGCCTTACCTTTCGGAAGATATTTTTCGCCTACAACTAGATAGCAGAAACCTAAATAAAATTCCCGAAAAATCACACGCTCAAAATATTGATTGAATAATTGCCAGGGACGACGATCTGACATATGTGCGGTGACGGAAAATGGTTTCGCCAGCAGGTCAAAGATAAATGAATACCGCTGCAATGAGCCGGATGGTATCTTTTGATCAAGAACAACAAATCGTTTCCCTGCTTTTAACCCCTGGCCTCCTTGTCGGATGATCTGCTCATAGTCCGGCATAAATACTAACGAAAACGTTGAAATAATTCCATCAACCGGCTGAGAAAATACATATTCAGCAGCATCACAATGTATTAAATCGATATTACTCCAGCCATGATAATCGATCCTTTTTTGGGCTTCCGCCAACATCGCCTCAGAAAAATCAACGCCCACAATCCTTCCCCTTGAACCAATTTGGTTTTGCAAAAGTGGAAAGTTCATGCCGGTACCGCAGCCCAGTTCCACCACGCTGTCACCTGCCCCAAGATGAAGTTGGGCAACTGCTTGTTTCCGATAGGCTTTTTCCCGAAACCCAATTAGAAAAAGCAATTTCGACAATAAGTCGTATTTCTTGGCAATATTACGATATGTTGTTTGAATATCTTGTTTGCTAAACCTCGCCATCATTCCTGCCTTAAATCTGGGCTTCGATAAAATCACTACTTGGTAAACTGTGCCTGCCCGCTAACGAAAGTAACCGACGTGAAATTCTTCCTTCTGAAATCATGCTACACGCTTTTGGTGTCCGTAGCAGCGCAATTGTTAGACCGCCAATTCATCTCATTACTATTGTATCTCAAATCTACCATTTAAATAATCAATAATGATGTGTCTATCTTTAGCTATATCAACTCCTAATCTACCATCTGATTTTATGAAGACTACACCTTTTTGAGGACTTATTCTAATAACTTTAAAATGCAAAACATTTCCGTTAAGAATGAATGTTAAATCAGGGATTATTTTTGTTTCGGTTTTTTCGAAACCACCTGCTGACCAATGAGTTATTTTTTTAATATATGCATTCTCATCGTCGATCTTTTTCAAAATATTTTTACTTATGCTGGTTTTATTAGCTCCCGTATCAAGATCAAAATTTAAATTTATTCCATCTGGAGTTTTCAGCGTTACAATGGGGCTACCAAGCCAAAAAAGATTACGATCTTCCGTTTCTATTTTTGTTGGTTTTCAATGATGGTGCGCTTATTCTTATAATCAATTTCTATTTTCATATTTTGTATTGCTTGCCAACCAATAATTCCATCAATCTTTAAAAGTCTTAGTAAACCAAATAATTTGAATTCCATATCACTTTTATCGACAATCAGGACAGGGTGGTTCTTTATTAATAGTTCCCCTATTTGTAATTCTTCGATGAGAGCTGGTCGAATACTAACTCTTTAACTGGTGCCTGGCTGTGCAGTGGTTTTTTCGGTGCCAATTGGAAATATCCCGCATTCTTTGGCAACATCTGATGCCATAACACTAAGTCCTGCACCAGTATCAATCCAGAATTTTTTCGTATATCCATTTACGATGACTTCAATCATAGGATTCGAACCAAAAAAGACCGGATCTAAAGGAATTATTGTTGGTTGGGAAGGGAATAAATAACGTTCTTTAGGTGATTTGTTAAATGCTTCAAAAAGTATAATATCGTTTTCAAGTCCCGGATTATTATTGGATTTTTTGTTAAGTTCTAAAAGCTGTTCCCAGTTTGATTGTGAAAAATATAGTTTGCTCAAAATCATATATGAATGTTTCTTAACCATTGAATCGGTTGAAAGATAATAGAGATTCTGAAATTGTGTTATAGCCTTATTTATATCACTACCTAAAACGGATTTCAATGCTTCATAAAATCCTTGTTGATCAACATCTAGTGTTAGGTCAGATAGATAATTAAAATCAATATTTTCTATGGCATCCCAGAATGTTTTATATTCAATAGATTTCTCAGATACGAAATTATACTCACCGTTTGAGGGACTAATTGTTAGTTTCGAAGAGGAACAAGCACTGAAGATCAGGACTAACGATAATAAAAGATGTTTTTTCACTAATTTATATTGGTTAAAATCATTTCTCATTGGCGGTCTAACGGCCTGCGTATTAGCTGCCAAAGGGCTAACAAGCACGGACATTAACCACCAAAATAAATTTTTACTATTTCATTGAACCAAGACAAAAGTAAAACACCGCCCTTTGGTCAGACTTAATACGCTTGTTATACGGCATCTCGTTAAGAGAATAATTATTTTTATTTATTGCCTTCTGATAGTAATTCATTAATTATGTTACTTTTTTCTGGTAATCAAAACTCTAAATTTTTCTTTGTGTCATAATGGTTGAATCGCTGCTTTTCTCTTTCCAGTTAAAAGCTGTATTTCACTTTCACCTGCACCCGCTTATTATTTCGATAACTGCCAAAAAAGCTATCCGTTTTCCCGGACAAAAAATCACCTGTTACTTTCAGTTCCACGCCATCAGATAATTGATACGAAAAACTGGGGTGCAAGTAGTAATCTTTCTTTTTAAAATTGTAAACGCCTTCTAAGCTGATTTTGCTAAAGGAACCCAATTCGTACTCCAATCGCCCCGAGATAGATTTTTGAAAAATATGATTCAAATCATCAGAACGGTAAATAGATTTGTACCTGGAAATTTCCTGGATCCATTGAATGAGCACAAACAGGTTGTTTTCCCCAATCAGATTACTAAATGTGCGGTCAATGCCAATCACATATTGAAAATAGGGATCATCAATTTCCGGATTGGTTCCATTTGGGTCGGCAGTGAAGAAATAGGCCGCTTCTCCACGCACGCCCCAGCTGCCAAAAGCGCTGGCAAAGTCGCCTCCGATTGCTTTTTTGCGATGATAGCACGGTTGCAACTGAATCAAGACTGAATCACCCTGTAAAAATTGGAATTGGCGATAGGCAGGTAAATCATCATAACCATAATAATAAATCAACGAAAAATCCCAGCCAGCCATTGTGGATGAAAGTTTCATTGCAGTTTGTGCTGATCTGAAGTTTTCATCAGGTAAAATCGGGTCGAGAACAGCATAAGTTGCCCGCAAGAACGGCGAACCCAGCGCCGGGTAATAGGGATTGGGAATTGTACCGGGCATTTCCGGATACCAGCGGGAATTTTGTGTGGGTAAAAGGCTCACGGTAAACGTTGGTACAAGCACACCTTCAAGAGACCAATCACCAAAATAATAATCTGCTTTTAAGCTTACCAAGCCAATGCGCTCGTCATCTGTATCCAGAATATCACTGAAATCCCAGGGTGTAATATTGTCGGTTGGGTTGATGGCGTCGGCTTTCCCCCAGATGATGATCTGTTTCCCGATACGAAAATCAAAATCACCAACCGTATAATCGATATATGCTTCATCCAGGTAAACCCGGTTTCTGGATGGATCGGATTGATCATCCCGGAATTCAATGGAAGAGCAAAAGGCTGCATTATCTCCCACATTGGCTGTCAAATCTGTCTGTAGAATCGCCTGGTTGCGGCTGTTGATTTTTCTTTCTTCTCCTTTTTTTAAATAGGAAATATGATCAATCTCACCAAATCCATTCATCTCCAATTGCTGCGCAAACAAATCCGGCGATTTGAGCATAATAATTATGATTACTAGAAGAATATTATTCATCATCCTTTTTTCAAATATCGTTTAGTAAACTTTTTATCTGCAATGTCTTTGTTAATGACAATATTACTAAATAGAAGTATGGATTTATGTATTGTTTTAATGTTTTCCATCACCATCTGATGAGCGCGCCATTTGGTTGTTCCTTCAATCAATTGAATGTCACCTGCTGTGAATATCTTATAGAATTCGCCTTTTTTATTATAAAATTTGGTTTGAATATTTACGAAATTCTTCTTATCAATCCATATTTCCCGCTTGCTATAACCGCTTTCTTTCTTTTTCTTTGGGGTAGTGGGCACGGCTTCAATAACATAGCAATCGCGATTTTCCAGAACATCATCCTTTAATAATTTATAATCATAATTTTCCAGTTCTTCATTCTTCAAATCTTCATAGGTAAAATCCGTTCCAACAAAACGATCGGATTTATCGCCGGAGGAAATACGTCTTACTTTTCTTAAGGCCGGCAAAAAAAGCCATTGATCGTCATCACGATCCGTATGTTCGATGGTGAGAAGCCCGGTACCTTTCACATCTGCAGGGGCGAGAAAACGAATCACTGATTTTTCGTTTCCCGAAGCATCCGTTTTTTTAATCTGAGTCACCCTGCGAACCCTTGTTTTCCCTTTTTTATTGATGAGTTTCATCTCCATTTCTAATTTTTCTGTTTTGGTTTTTCGCTGCTGATCATTTTTTTTCATAATTTCGCGGGCGGATAAACTTTGCCCGGATACCGGATTAGAGCCCAACAGCAAGGTGAGAAACATGGTAAACGAAATAAAAAATAGAATTGATCTTTTCATTTTTCTGTATCCTTGATTCTATTTTTAGATTGCACACCGAAAAATCCAATGATGGCGGGAAGAACCATCAAGTCAAAAAACAATGCCAATAAAATGATTATTCCCGCTAACAGTCCAAAGTTGATTAAAGGACTAAAACTTGCCAGCACCAGGATCAGAAAACCGAGACTTAAAACGATGCTGGTAAAAACAATCGGTCTGCCGACAGTTTTCATAGAATTAGCAATGGCGTCCCTTGTATTGCTCGTTTGTTTACGCTCAATTTTCAATCGGGACAAAAAATGAATCGTATCGTCGACCACCAATCCCAAGGCAATCGCTGCAATCATTGTGGTTCCCACATCGAGCGATATGCCCAGAAGGGGCATCAGCGCCATGGTAAACAGAATAGGCAGGAGATTTGGGATCATTGCCAGCAGTCCGAGCCTGATGGAGCGCAGCATAATGATGATCGCGATGGTGATCACCAAAAATGCCAGCAAAAAACTCTTGATCGATGTGGTCAACAGATAGTGTTCTGTCTGGCTCATCAAATAGACAACACCTGTGGGTGTGACCGTTTCCGAGCCATTAAAAATTTTAGCCATTTCCTTTTTTATTTCAGGTATTTGATGGGCGACCTGCTGCGATTTGTTCAGTTCCACTCTCGCCATAATTCGTGCCTTTGAATAGTCATCGGAAAGTAACTCTTCCATATCGTTGCTGCCTTCTACCAGAAACAGTTGCTGCGCCACTTCTTCACGAGTTGAGGGAATGGCAAACATCTTTTCCTGTCCCTGGTGGAAGCCCCGGTTCAAAGATTTTACCAACTCGACGGCTGAATAGGCGCCCGTGATGCCGTCAATGGTCTCCAAATAAGACTCAAATCGTTCCATTTTTTGAAGAAAATCAGGATGCTTCAGGGCGTCTTCTTCTTTGGCATCGATAAAAAACTCCAACGAAGCGGTGCCTCCGATACTGGCGTCAATCCATTCCACCTGGGTGCGCACCACATCATCTTTTTTGAAATAATCCAGACTGTTGGTGCCAATATTCAAATGTGTTAACAAAAATACAGCAGGAATAATGGCGATTGTCACCACGGCGATAATCGCAATCGATCTCCCTTTTTGCCATGTCCCCAACCAGATAAGCATTTTCGCAAAAAAGCCTGCCCGAAATTGTTGCTGAAAGTTTTGTTTGGGCGACGGCGTGATTCCAATTAAAATCGGCAGCAAAAAGACGGTAAGAATAAACGCAAAAGTAACACCCGCGGCGCTGACCAATCCGAATTGACGAATGATCGTCAAATCTGCTGTGAGCAGCGATAACAGGCCGAAAACGGTGGTTAGACTGGTCATCAAACAGGGCGTGAAAACATTCTGAAACGTTTTTTCGATTGCTTCCATTTTGGCAATTTTACCATTTGCAGTCTCATGCAGATAATCGGCGATGAGATGCATGGAATCGGCAATGGCAACCGCCATGAGCAGCGGCGGAATTATGGACGTAATGACATTGATTTCATATCCCAGCAGAACCAGAAAACCGTAAGTCCAGATTACAGTCAAAAGCACAACGACAACGGGTAGCGCGAGCAGCGAAAATCGGCGGAACATAAAATAGATGATGGCAACGATCAGCAACAGCATCAACGGCATAAAAAGCGATTGATCTCTCTGGTTATAACGGAAAAATGCTTCATCGATTACCGACGTTCCGCCAATGCGGAACTGCTTGCCCGTCCTTTTTTCTTGCTCGCTGATAATGGTTCTAATTTGTTTGATCAATTCGATTTTGTAATCAAACTCACCGATAATATGGTCAATTTCAGCGACAATCGCTGTACTTTTAGAATCCGATGATAGTAGAATTCCGGGAATAAAAGGATCAGCAAGCGCTCTTTGTTTAATGGGCATTAATTCGTTTTGCGATGCTGGTATTTCATCCATCAAGGGATTAAAATTGACCGTTTCTTTGTCGCCGGAAACCAATTTGGCATTGGTCAGGCTGATAACCCGTCTTACATGGGGTAATTGTTCTATTTGACTGCTGATGGTTTTAATTAATTGTAAGTTTTCAATCGTAAAAACTTCCTCACCGCCAAAAGCGATGGCAATAATTTCATCTGTGCCAAACTGATCTAAAAATTGATTATAATCTTTAAGATCATTTTCAAAAAAATAGCTTTCCAGAGTATTATTAAATTTGGCTTGCGCCGCAAACCAACCGAAGAAAAGTGTAATTCCTACCAATAGAACAGAGATAAAGATTTTGTGGTTTACAATAAAAGAGAAAAGTTTTCTTTTCATGATCGACCTCCCTTTGAATTTTCAGATTTCCCGGGTGTTTTTAACAGACCGTGTAAAACAAGTTCGGTTAACGTGGCGGATTCGGTCTGCCAATCCACACTGTTAGGGTCGGCCAGCCACTGCAAGACCAGGCCGTCGTAGACCGCTATCAATAGCGATGCAGTTGTGTTAGGATCGATGGACTCAAACTCACCCTGGGTGACACCATCTCGTATGAGTGCGGATACGATAGAGCGTAATTCTGTAAAAATACGCCGAAAACCTTCCTGAATGGCGGTGTTACGATGAATGTGGCTCCAGAATTCCACGCTGGCTGTGAGAAACTTTTCAGAACGCACCATGCGTTCCCCAACAGCCTTTGCCAACAATCGCAGTCGATTGGCAGCAGAAACTGAATTATCCATCAATGCATGCACTTCACGGTTCAGGTTTTCGGTTTCCCAGGCTTGAAAGACGGCCATAAATAAATCTTCCTTGCTCTTGAAGTAGTGGTAAACCGTGCCCTGGCTAAGCCGGGCCTCAACAGCAACATCGGAGACATTAGCTGCATAAAATCCCTTGCGGGAGAATACACGTACTGCAACCTGGAGAATTTGTGCTCTTCGTTCGGCGCGAAGTTGAGCGATCTGGGTTTTTGTGCGTGGAGACATTTTATCCTTGCTATTGATTGACTACTCAATCAATGTAAAAAATAAAAAAGTATTTGTCAAGTAGAATTTTGGCACAAGGATAGAAATCGCTGGGTTAGTTAATTGACAGCCAACCATGGCCTGCCCGACAATTACCGTTTGTGTAAACAGGTTGCACCTGAAACTTGGGAGAGCAAAGAATGTGGCTAAATACCAGCCCAAAGAGATTGAAACAAAAAACGGTCGAATCCTTGATTCGCCGCTCCGTTAAGCCGACCGTTTGCGGGCGGCTTAACAGTGTCAATATGTGGAAACATATGCTTCATATCAGCCTTATAGACTGGAAAATATAACCAACTATTGCGATAATATAGTTATATTCAGGAAAACCAGTTGGTAATATTCCGCGTATCATTCTATGAATATTGTTCGTATAGCCTATGAACATTCTACGAGGAGAAAATGATTAAGAAAAAAAACCTGTTTCCACCCAAATTTGTTCCATGGTAAGTACACATTTTCAGAACAATTCATATCATGATGATTAATGATTTCATTATTGAAAATAATAGTTTAATGTTATTTGGCTCATGGTTGCACTGAGGGTGGTAATGACATTATACTTTTCCGTAGAGTTGGAATAATCATAATAATCCCAATTGGTTGATTCCTTTTCGACGGAATGATATACCCAGTTCATCTTTGATTTCTGTTTTATCCGCATTGGTGATATCAGATCCACTCACGAAAGGCATTACCAAAAATAGTTCACCTACATAATAATAGTTTAAATCACCTATTCTGGCTCCGACTCTTGGTAGTAAGAATTTTATACTATAATCATAATCATCACTTCCCCCTTTTTTCTGAGTAGAAGTCCCAAAATAGCTAATTCCAACCGTTGGTGTAAAATTTTTCCCCTGATAATTTCTATCTCCGAGCATGATTTGAAAGGTGGAAACAGGGACACCAATTTTAAAACTGGTATTCCGAGGGGCTGATTGAAGAACTGCTGTTAAAGATAATAGCGTTATTAAACTGAATCGTATTGATTTCATTATTTGATGAGTCATTTTGCTCACTCCTTTGTTATCTTTCTACTGAAGGAGTCATTTTGTTCACTATTAGATGAAAGTCGTTTCTTTTATTAGTCTTTTAATGATTAGCATATCAAACATCCGCTCTTAATTCTACCAACCGGTCTGCACCTCCCGATGGCATAACTCCCGGCACACTCCCCGGCCGGTTTGGGGCTTGTTTGATGCGACCTGACGGTCTGAAATGATAGTAAATTTTAGCCTCAGCACTTGGTCAATGCAATAAAAAAATAGAAATCCATTGGTTTATTCACTGGAATAATAGTCAATGGTTTGGGTCCATTAAATTTTTTGCATGTTTCCATGGAAAAGACTCTCATTTTATATGAGATCATTCACGTAATTTCCCCGCTAATAATATATGAGGTAACACAATCCATTCCATTGATCTAATCATTATCATTGGCTTTCTATTGCTCACTGCCGGATGGGGTATGTGGCAGGGAAGGCTAAACAAAACAACGGATGACTATTTTCTGGCCGGTCGTTCCCAGCATTGGATCATGGTCATGTTTTCCATTGTGGCGACAGAAACATCTGTTTTAACATTTGTCAGTATCCCGGGTTTGGCTTATCGGGGAGATTGGTTTTTCCTTCAATTGGCTATGGGGTTTATTATAGGCAGGATTCTAGTCAGCATTTTTCTCCTGCCTGCATATTTTGAAACAGAGGTTGTTTCTATTTATGAAGTTCTGGGGAAAAAGTTTGGAACCGGAATACAAAAATTATCATCTGGTATTTTTCTGATCACACGAATATTAGCAGACGGGATACGGTTTCTTGCCACGGCTGTTATTGTCCAGGTTCTGACAGGTTGGTCATTACCTACGGCAGTTATTTTAATTGGCATCGTAACACTTATTTATACAGTATTTGGAGGTATTCGAACCGTGGTTTGGATGGATAGTTTTCAATTCATATTATATCTTTCCGGTGCCTTGATTGTCATTCTGCATATTTTTTCTTCCACTACGGCTGTGCCAGGAGATTTTCTGGCTGACTTATTGCATGAAGGGAAATTAAGTGTCTTTCGATTTGGGAATGATATATTGACAAACCCCTGGTTATTCTGGTCAGCATTTATTGGTGGTATATTCTTATCTTTCGCTTCTCATGGCGCTGACTATATGATGGTACAGCGGACATTGACCTGTGCTAACCTCAAATCAGCCAGGAAAGCCATGATTGGAAGTGGATTTTTTGTTTTTCTTCAATTTTCTTTATTTCTCCTTGCAGGATCACTCATTTATATTTCACTGGGTGGTATTCCTCTAGATAAGGATCGGGAATTTGCCTATTACATCATCCATGAACTTCCTGTTGGACTAAAAGGACTCTTATTGGCTGGCGTTTTATCTGCAGCCATGTCCACCTTAAGTTCGTCTATTAATTCACTGGCATCATCAACGTTGAAAGATTGGTTTAAAAAAGGAGCCAATCTTCAAACTGCTCGTAAGGTTAGTGTTTTTTGGGCGGGTGTTCTCATTTTGATTGCCATGGTGATAGATGAAAGCGATAAGGCTATTGTGGAGTTGGGGCTCCAAATTGCTTCTTATACTTATGGTGGATTATTATCCCTCTTTATCATTAGCAAAATCAAAAAGGAATTTCATTCTATCAGTTTGATTGTTGGATTATTATCCAGTCTACTTGCTGTCTATTTTGCACAACAAAATGACCTTGCCTGGACATGGTTTATTCTTCTGGCTATCATCGTGAATGTGGCCGTCGTATATTGGGTTCAATTTATTTTATTCCGTCGTCATGGTGAATAAATAAATGAAATTGATTTAGTAGTAAAATAAATGATTCAATAATCAACCCTCATAATCCTATTCTGTTAAACGATTGGAATAATGGTCTTCGATATCAAATTCACTCTCTGTATTACTACTTCATTACTATTATATTCTCTCTCGTCTCAGATCGTAGAAGTATATAATATGATATAGAAAGAAAACCAGTGAAGGATAAGATAACCATCGGTCAACTAATCAGTCGCTATTTACTAGTAATGACTTTCTTAACTGTATTTATTCAGGCAAAGGATTATCAATATACGACCGTTATGGAAATACCCGATTTGTCTTTTATGCCTTATGTTTACACCGGATTGGATGTATTGGAGCAAATGGATTTTAGTCCAATCATAAATAAGTCGATTGCCATTTATTGCAATCAATCGTCAGTAGATCGAAATGGCAGGCATATTCTGGATATTTTAAAAAAGGTAGATGGCATTGATATTAAAATAATTTTTACTCCTCAATACGGGCTCTTTGGTGATCAGGTTAGCAAAACCAAAATGACTGGCAAAGAAGAAATTGAACCGGAAACAGGCGCTCGAATCATCAACCTGTTGGATCGATTTGTGAAACCTCCCGAATGGACTCTTCGCGATGTAGATTTGATTTTGGCAGATATCCAGGATACGGGTGTTCGTTACTCCACATATATGACAACACTTACGAAAATCATGGAAGTCGCAAGTGAAATGCATAAACCGGTAATTGTGTTAGATCGACCTAATCCTATCAGGGGAGATCGGTTGGATGGTCCTGTTGTGAGGCCGGCATACCAATCTTTTGAAGGGTACCATTTAGTGCCCATTCGCCACGGGTTAACGATTGGAGAGTATGCTTTAATGGTGAATGAGATGGGGTGGGTGAAAGATTTAAAACGGGTAGAATTGACTGTCATTCCCTTGTCGAACTGGCATCGATCCTATTGGGGTGATGAAATTGACCTACCAGAAGTGCCTTTGGCACCTGGTATTACGGATATTGAGTCATGTCTTGCTTATTCAGGGATATATTTACTAAAGGGAACCAATCTAAATGGAGGAGAAGGAACTACCAAACCTTATTTTCGGGTGGGTGCTCCTTGGATCGCTGGGAAAGTATTTTATCAGAAAATGAAAGAATTGAAGTTAAAAGGAGTTCGATTTAAACATATTCAGTACACTCCCCAATACCCCAACCCCGATGGATCCATTCCGTTATATTATCAGGAGAAATGTAGTGGTATTGAAATGGAGATTATCGATAGGGAAACATTCGAACCCATTACAACTGCCACATCGATTATGATCCTGGCATTTCAGTTATATCCGCGACAGTTTGAATGGATTCATGATAATTATGTGAATAAGTTGTTTGGGACCAATTTATTAACTGTTTTTGCTGCCCAGGGAAAATCACCCCATTTTTTGCCTCCACAATGGGTAAAGGATGTAATCCGGTTTAATGAATTTCGAGAACGGTTTTTACTTTATAAATGAAATTGATTCATTAAGCCGTAACCTGTAAACTGTACCCAGTGATGAACATCTCACAAAATCAAGATACCCGTTTCGGTCCAGGACGTTTTTACTCTGTTTTTCTATTGTTTTTTTTATGGATACTTTTCGGTTTCTTTTTTACGTCTTCCATTAGATCCCAAACCCATTTTACGATTCCAAATAATGTATGGCGTTTAAGTGTAACACCAAAAATTCTCTCCGGAAAATATATTGGTCCGGGTGGTGTAAAAGGAATTCCCAATATGCCATTTTCATTAGCTGGTTATGGTAAAAGATATTATGATCATCGTTTTTTGCTAGACGGTTACCCTGCCAGTAGTCAGGACCTTTATGATTTGGATACTCTTGGATTTAACTCTACCTACAATGTTGGTGAATATATTCGTCATTATAATCTAATGTTTGGTGATTCCATCCCTGATTTTAGTCAGGATTTCTTCGGGCCTGACTCCATTGCCATCACCGGAAGTATAAGTCAGGAAATCAGCCGGAATTCCTGGGGAGTTGATTTCAATGTTGAATATGGATTATCCAACCGAATTACTTTTTCAATGAAAATCCCTTATTATACTTATGTTGCTGAGGATAGAACATCCCGGTGGAATTCTGATAATATTCCTGGTCTGGATAGCTGGGTTGCCTACCATCAGGGAGTTAAAGCAGCCATGGATTCTGCTCTAGCACACCATTATGATATCAATCTTCAAGTGATTCGCAATCAGTTCTACAGCTGGGAAGGGGATCATTCTACCTTATGGGCATTGGGTGGCGATCCTTATAATCATGGGTTTTATGGATCGGAATTTAATCCTTTTACACAGCAAGATACTTCCTCCGTAACGATCGATGAATTATTGAGTTATTACTATCCTGAAAGAAGAACAACATCCGGGTTGGGAGATGTGGAATTGGGTCTAAATATTTTGTTATTTGGTAATCCTGCCTGGAGTGAATCTGGTAACTTTTCAATTTATACTGGCCTCTTTTTTGTAATGCCATCGGCTTATCGCTTAGAAAAATATAAAATGAGCAATGGGATTCCTGTTAACCAAGCCCATTTTTTACAACTCCCACTCGGGGAGGGTGTTTCTCAGCTTAATTTTTCACTTTTTGGCGAACTTTATCAAACACTTTTTCGACGTCAAATTATTATTAATTGGATGGTCAAAGGCGGATTCCACGGACAAAAGAGACTCAACACGCCTATTAGATTTGTCTATTTTAATACCTTTAATCCTGATACAATCGCCACTTTACTCGGACAAGATTTCACTTTCAGAAAAGGAAATGAATTTTATGGAAATATTCTTGGCCAGTTGGAATTAATTCCTGACCGGATTTCTATCTCCGGAGGATCATCTGTCTACTTAAAAGGTCGGGATACATATATTTCAAAAAACAAAGACTGGGATCGTTGGATGGAGTATCGGAAAGGCGAATATGATACTAGGCGGAGCGCGGTGATACAGCATGCTGAAGTGACATTGCATAATGTAAATCCCTTGAAAAGAATTGGGCCCATTCCATTTGAATTGGTGGGAGGTGTATCAATTCCTGTCTTATCAAGGAATACGTATCGAGATTTTTCAGCCTGGTTGCAATGGATAGTGTATGCTCAGGCATGGTAGAGTAGGTCGATCGTTTGAGAAAGAACATGAATCTTTTAATATTAGTGCATCTTCATAATAATCAATAAGATTGAGAGATTTTTACAATCAAAAAAATCTTTTGTTTTTTGGCCTAAGATCAGACCAAATGGATTTTGTAGATTGACTTGGCATTAAAGATGAAAAATAAAACGAAAAAAATCTGGGCATGGTCTATGTACGATTGGGCGAATTCTGCATTTTCTACGACAGTTATGGCAGGATTCTTTCCCATTTTCTTTGAGAAATATTGGTCAGATGGGGAGAATGTTGTCCAGAGTACCTATCAACTGGGATTGGCAAATTCTGCTGCATCCATTTTTATTGCTGCCTTAGCGCCCTTGTTGGGTGCCATCGCCGACCGTGGGTCTGCTAAAAAGAAATTCCTGATTTTCTTTTGTTACCTGGGGGTCGTTATGACCGGAGGTCTCTTCCTAGTTGGTCAGGGAGAATGGCAGTTAGCTATCATGTTGTTTATTGTAGCAACCGTTGGGTTTATGGGTGCGAACATTTTTTATGATTCACTTCTTCCTTCCGTCGCATCCAAAGAGAAGATGGACTACGTTTCTTCTCTGGGATTTGCGGTGGGGTATATCGGCGGAGGATTATTATTCCTGGTGAATGTAGTCATGTATTTATATCCCGAATGGTTTGGAATTCCAGATCCTGCCACGGCTATTAAATTGTCTTTTTTATCGGTGGCACTATGGTGGGGGATTTTCACGATTCCCTTATTAATTTTTGTACCAGAGCCGGATATTCGAGAACCGATTTCCCTCGGATCTGCTGTGACTGAAGGTTACCGCCAAATGATGGTGACTTTCAAACATATTCGTGAATTAAAAGTGATTGGCATCTTTTTGCTGGCATACTGGCTGTATATTGACGGTGTGGATACCATTATCCGAATGTCTGTTAAAATTGGCTCATCCCTTGGATTTGAAGCCGGAGATTTGATCACAGCTTTGTTAATGGTTCAGTTCATTGCTTTCCCGGCCGCCTTAGTTTATAATTGGTTTGCCTCCAAAGTTGGAACGAAAAAAGCAGTATTGATTGCGATCGGTGGGTATTCACTTGTGACATTGTTAGCATTTTTTATGAGTAATAAAAATCATTTTTTTATGTTAGCAGCGTTAATTGGTTTGTTTCAGGGAGGGATTCAGGCATTAAGTCGAAGCCTCTACGCACGTCTCATCCCGAAGGGAAGTGAGGCGGAATTTTATGGATTTTACAACATGCTTGGCAAATTTGCAGCTGTTGTTGGTCCGTTACTCATTGGAGGCGTTTCATTAATGACCGGAAATGTTCGTTTGGGAATTTTATCGATACTAATTCTTTTTATTGGTGGAGCATTTTTACTTTCAAAAGTGGATTTTATTAAAGGTGAGGAATTGGCACACCAGTTTTCCTCAAATGAAAAATGACCCATAAAATAATTATTGATTTCAACCAGAATTTTCATATAATATTAGCCCTGCCCCGCAGGTGTGGCGTGCTCTTCAGGGAAAAGATTTTTTCTCGAGGGTAAATTTGCGGGGCTTTTATATTGAAAATAAGGAAGTTAGTATAAATATTTAAACTAATACATGAAATACACTGCTAAATATTCTCAATTAGTTATGCCTGATAATATTAATGTAATCGGAACCCTGTTTGGCGGACAGATGATTTCCTGGATGGACCTGGCGGCTGCTAAAGCTTCATATCGATTTCTAACAGGAACGGATGCAGATGGGGCGGTGACACGGGCGATTGAAAAAGTTGAATTTAGAGAGCCGGTATATAGTGGAGAGTGGATCAATTTTGAAAGTACTATCGTTCATACAGGAGAAAGTTCATTCCAAATCCAAGTCGACGCTTATGCTGAAGGTCGTGAGAGAGGAAACCGACTTGCCTGCACAGCATTGATTACCATGGTATCCGTTATAAAAGATGAAAAAGGAAAGTACCAAAAATATATTCATGGAAAAATTTGTGAATAATGCCCCCCCAAAAATATTCATCTTGATTTTTTTTCACCTCCAATTTTGGGGGTGTTCTTTTTTTCAATCCAATGTATATCCTGATTTTATCCTCATCGAAGGGAACGATCAACTATCCATTCAATATGAGTATGGGGAAAAAAGAATTATCGGGTTTGTAGATACTGGAGAATATCATCCGGATGCATTCATATTTGCCGTTTTTCACCGGGGGGATTTAACAGCGCCCATCATGGAAAAAATGTTTTTCCCCGGAGATTCACTTAGACTCATTATTTCTGAAAACCATTTAAATGGTGCTCCGGATGGAAATTTAGCGGTATTAAAAGTGCTTGGAGGTGATTTTCAGCAGGAAGAAATCACCTTTTCTTATTCTAGAGACGCTGAAATAATACTACCCTCATTTCAGCTTCATAAAGTACCATATTATTATGAAAAAAAATCAATCAAATTCACTGACCCTTTTGAGCATTCTGCCTTAGTTGACAGCGGAGGTTTCGATATTTTTGGCTTCGTTGAATCTTATCCAAAGTCCCGATTTCCTGCCAGAGGCGAAGATAGAAATCTTTCATTATCAGTGGATTCTATTTCTATTGATCCGACACCTACATTGTCTTTTGTCCGTACTTTTGTTGAAAGTCATCCGAAAAATGCCGAGCTGTTTATTGATAACCAATTACAGGGAAAAACACCTATCAATATCCCCGCCCTTCCAAAAGGAATTCATCAATTTAAGGTAGTGCTGAAACACTATGCTCCATTTGAGAAAGTGCTAGATATTCAACCATCAAAGAGTGTAAAAATTGGAATAAGATTGACTAGACTCAATACTATAAATTTTGCTTCAAAGGAAGAAGGGTTAAAATACATATTAGATGATAAGCATGAATGGCAGGTTAAAAAAATAAAACTAAAGATTGAATCAGGGAATCACACGTTGAAAGTTTATAAAAATAATGAATTAATCGATGAAATGCAGTTAAATATAACTTGGAACCAGCGGTTGATCTATACTCCTCCGGAGTCAATATCGGATGACAAATGATTTTGGAGTGACATTCTCAAAGGAATATTAAGTAATGGAATTACATATTTATTTATTTCTGAATCAATTCAGGCTAACTTCCAATCTAAAAATTTTCAATCTCAATTTAATTATAGACAAGGAAGTAGATAGTGCATTTATCAACATTAATTCACTCAACTGATTCATTACACAGTATTAAAGCAAATGCCATTTCAATCGGAATCTATGAAGACGGAGCATTAACGACTTCAGGGCAATCTATTAATGAAATGGTCAACGGTCAAATTTCTCTTGCATATCAGCGTGGGGATTTAAAGGGAAAAGAAGAAGAAACCACTTACTTTTACGGAGACCACGCCCCCATCCTGGTGATTGGTTTGGGAAAACAAGAATCGTTTAATGCAGAATCCATGCGAAAAGCAGGAAGCACATTAGCAAGGGCAGCCGTTGAAAAAAAATATTCACAGATTGCTTGTGAACATTTTGGTGATAAGAATGAAGACTATTTTAGCCAAGCATTGGCTGAGGGAATCATTTTGGGTAGTTACCAGTTTAATGATTATATCACGACTAAAAAAGATGATATTTCGAATCTGGAAAAAGTCACCGTCATCGGTGGATCGAAACCAAGTTTGGAAAAAGGGGTTATTATTGGCACCGGTGTTTGCTATGCTAGGGATTTAGGAAATCATCCAGGAAATTATATTACGCCAACCCGATTAGCTGAAGAAGCAGAATCCATTGGCGGGCAAACGAAAATGTCCGTAAAAATATTTGATCGGAACACCTTTACTGAAATGGGTATGAGTGGTCTAGCCGCTGTTTCCTCTGGAACGGATGAGCCGCCGAAATTTATCCTTATGGAATATTGGGGCACGAAAAAATCGGTTAAGCCAAAAGTGTTGGTAGGGAAAGGGCTAACATTTGATTCCGGAGGTATCTCCATCAAACCATCGGCAAAAATGGATGAAATGAAATTTGATATGTGTGGTTCGGCAGTTGTTTTAGGTTGTATGCAATCCATTGCAGAATTGAAACCCAAAATGAATGTTGTGGCAGCTATTTCATCCACAGAAAATATGAGTGGATCGAAAGCGTATAAACCGGGGGATATCCTTACTGCCTATAACGGAAAAACCATTGAAGTGTTAAACACCGATGCTGAAGGTCGACTCATTTTAGCCGATGCCTTAAGTTATGTCAGCAAGCATTATGATCCGGAATATATTTTTGATTTTGCTACATTGACCGGCGCAGTTGTTGTTGCATTAGGCCATGTCGCAACAGGAATTATGGGTACGGATGAAAAGCTCATAGAAAATGTGAAAAAGTCCTCTGAAACTACGGGAGAAAAAGTCTGGGAATTTCCCCTTTGGGATGAATACTGCAAACAAGTTGAGTCCAAGATTGCTGACGTGAAAAATATTGGAGCCCCTATGCAGGCAGGGACAATTGCAGCCGGCGCTTTCCTAAAGGAATTTGTCGGTGAAGATATCCCATGGTGCCACTTTGACATCGCTGGAACGGCTTGGGGTGAAAAAGAAAATTCGACCATCCCAAAAGCAGGGGCGACCGGCGTCATGATTCGCCTTGTTTTGGATGCCTTAGGAGTTTAGTTGGTATGGAGTACGCTAACCCTGTGAGCGTTACATTGAAATGGTCAATATAGTCCAAAGAATGAGAAATGAATAATTTACCTACCCGAGAAGAAGCATTAGCGCTTCTCTATGAATTTACGAAGAGCGATTCTCTTCGCAGACACGCATTAGGTGTTGAGCAGGCAATGATAATGATGG
>CAYXMX010000021.1:0-34050 GCA_964466265.1 uncultured bacterium
TTCGGCCAATTCGTTAATGGGCGCCGGCATCCCGAGATTCAAACCGAAACCGTATTTATTTTTAATATTTAATTGATCCATTAGAGCACAAGCTTCCGGTTCTTTATCTAAATTGATACCTAAATCAAATGTGACTGACTGAAGATAGGTTAAACTCTCAACATTAAAGGACAACGGAACATCTACACCTTCCGGAAGTACGTTTAAAAAATATGTCAGCCAATAAATTCGATGTTCTGGATATTCTTTTTTTAACTTTTTCAAGAGGGGCGTTGTCCGGATAACATCCCCCATGGCACCTAATTTTATGATTAAAATATTTCCTTTGATTTCCTCATAGTGGCTGCAATCAGGGCCACATTCAACGCCATATTTTTTATGGGGTTTACAAGGAACAGTTCCCTTAAAATGCCTGCAATTATATTGTACTTCCATAAAATATTAATGAATACGTTTGATCCGGTCTTCCTTCCCTTGCTGACTGGCTGTAATCATCTCCGCAATGAGCCCGATAGAGAAAAACCATAGACCCAGTACAAACACCATTGCACCAAATACAATCATAGCAAAATGTTTTTGAAATGGGTGATCCAGAGCAATTTTATAATACAGAGCGATACTTTCCAAGATGAAAGCAAATAAAATACTCAGGAGTCCAAACAGCCCAAATAAGTGCAATGGGCGTTGGGTATACCTGTTTAAGAACAGAATAGTCAATAAATCAAAAAAGCCGTGAACCAATCGGCCTCCTCCATATTTAGTGACACCATATTTTCGGGCCCGATGGTTTATTACAATTTCGGAAACAGAAAATTTCTTTTGTCCAGCAAGAGCAGGAATATATCGATGCCTTCCGCCATATATATCCAGGGATTTCACCACAGCCAGTTTATATATTTTTAAACCGCAATTCATATCATGAATTTTAACACCGGTTATCAGACGAGTGACAAAATTGGCTAATTTGGAAGGCCACCGTTTTGTCCACGGATCGTGACGGTCCTTTTTCCACCCGGAAACCAGATCATATCCATCTTCTAATTTGGTAATCAAATTGGGAATTTCCGCTGGATCATCCTGGAGATCTGCATCCATGGTTATTACATAGTCACCTTCTGCCAATTTAAATCCCTCATCCAGAGCAGCTGCTTTGCCATAATTCCGGTAAAATTGAATCACCTTAACATGGTTCGGATCCGAAGAAGCCAAGTTTTTTAATATATCTGTTGAACCATCGGAACTCCCGTCATCAATAAATATTAAATTATATTGATTATTTGAGGACAATACCCGGGTTAATTCGCTATGGAGTTCTTTAATTGACTCAACTTCATTATAAACGGGTATAATAATGGAAATGGATTTCATAATTGAGCCTGCGGGACAGATATTGGAATGGTTTTAATCAGAAAAGGATAGGAACTACCATATTCACGTGGTTCAAATTTAATATCGATAGTTTGATTTTCGTCGTTCATTTCAATATGGACTGCATCTAGCGGGAAATCGTTGCTTGAAAATGTAACATAGACGGATGATTTTTCCCCTATATTATTATATGTTGGAAATGTTGGTTCAATTCCCCAAAATATTGAAATGAGATCTTGAGGTCGTATCAGTTCAAAAAATGGAAATCTGATATAAATACTTTCTTCTGAAAATCGAACATTCTGGATGACATCCCATGCTTCTACAGAATTGTGATTCAGAAACATTATCATCGTTTTTCGACCCAGAATATCATTAAAATGGATATAGACTTTTGAAGGCGTAGCTGTAAAATAAAAAGATAATTTACCTGTGACAGATCCTTTTGAATTGAGGTAGCCTTTTCCTCTACATACTTTATATTGTTTTACGATGCTGGATGCAGTGACTAATTCCGACTTTGAAGTTAACACTCTCTTTTGTGTAAAATTTGCGCATGAATAAACCAGCATCATTAATAATAACCCATAAATCGAAAGATTATTCAGAAAGTATTTTTTGCTTGAGTAATTCATTTTCCGGATTAATTTCTAAGGCTTCTTTATAATATTTAATAGCTTCACTTTTTCGATCAACCGATAACAATACATCTCCGTAATGTTCTAAAACAACCGAATTGGTACTATCTAAGTCTATTGAGCGATTAATATACGTTAATGCTTCTGCTTGATTACCGAGTTTAAAAAATATCCATCCGTACGTATCCAGATATGCTGCATTTTCAGGTGCCAACGTAATTGCCTTCGATGCATATTCAAGAGCAAGTTCCAATTGTACGTTTCTTTCTCCTAAACTATAGGCATAATTATTCAATGCCTGGGCATCCGTACTATCGGATTGAATCAGGTAAAGATATAATGAATCTGATTTGGTCCATTGTTTTTCCACATCATTTATTATTGCCAAAGTATGTTGCACATTTCGGGAATCGGGTGAAATAGCTAATGCACGATTTAAATAAATTAGTGAATTATTATAATCCTTTTTCTGATAGTATGAGTTACCTAATAAATATTGGATCGCAAAATCTAAATTAAATTGATCTGAATAATCTCGCAAAAGATTAATCACTTCTTCATAATTATTTTGATTTAATAATACGAGTGATTTATTAATAAATCCTCTTGAGTCATCCGGTGCCACGGCCATCATTATTTCTGAGTAAACGTCTGCAGAATCTATTTGATCCAATTCAAGATAAGTGGATATTAAAAAATGCAGGATATCCAAATTTTCAGGATCTAACTGGATAGCCTGTTGAAAATATTTAAGTGATTTTTCAATCTGTCCTTTTTGATATAATATTACTCCTGTTTGAAAAATACGCTCTTTTGGGTTACCTTCAACATCGAGCATTTCTTTAATAATCTCCTCGGCAAGGTCATAATTCTCCTCTAGCATTAACAGGTCAGCATATGCACTTAAATAGTCAATATTTCTTGGATCAATTTGAACAAGCATTTTGTAAATATCTCTAGCTGTTTCCGACTGTTTTGATCGTATAGCTATTTCGGCTGCTTGCTCAAGTGAACTAATTTGGGATGGATCAACTTCATAAGCTTTTTTAAAAAGTATGATAGTCTTTTCAAACTGCATTTGAATCAAGGCAAGTTCTGCCTGTGCATTGATATATTCAGCATTTTTTGGTTCAATCGTAGACAATACTTTAAATTGTTCATTGGCTTTTTCATACTCATGACGAGCAACATATTGGTTAGCCAAAATCTTTCGAGCTTCTGTATCTTTTCCATTTAAGGCAATTGCAGATAATAAATGTTCCTCTGCTCTTTCTACCTTTCCAATCTTCCATAATGACTCTGCCAATGAAACATGAATTGATCCCACTTTCGGATCAAGCCTCAACGCATCTTGAAGTTCTATTATCGCCATGGGATAGTTGTTTTGACTAATATATAACTGTGCATCCATAAAATGTTTCAAAGCATCAGAATTCGGTTTTTCGTCCTTAATATTCTCTGGAGAATTTTGAGACATATTTATTGCAGGTGCAGGATGTTGAGCACAACTAAATAATAGAAAAAATAATACGAAAATGAAGTATTTGTACAGAATCATATGAATTGGAGTCCTTTAATAATTGATCGTTTGATCTGATGGATTCGTTGGATTCTTTTCATAGACTGTCACAAGATTCCCCCCGTGTTTTTTTGATACATACATTGATTCGTCCGCTTTAGAGAATAAACCCTTAATCGAGTTTGCGTCCTTTGGATATTCTGACAAACCGCAGCTAATCGTCATACGAACATCAATATTATCAAAATTAAATGAAAAAGATGCTATTTTTTCAATGATACGTTGGGCTACAGTAATAATTCTTTCGATATTAGTATTGATTAATATTATAGCAAATTCTTCGCCACCATATCTTCCTACAATGTCGATAGTTCTAACATTATCCCTAATAATTCTCGACACTTCTTTTATGACATAATCACCGTATAAATGACCATACGAATCATTTATTCTTTTAAATTTATCCAAATCAAGCATGGCTAAAACTACGCTGTGTTGATACCGTTCTGCCCGGCTAATTTCCTCGCCAAATCGATCCATGAATGCATTATGATTTAATAATTGTGTCAAACCATCGTGTAATGCATCATCTCTCATATGCAAATATTGTTGCTGCCAAGTCACAATAGAACCAAATGGCATCCCGAGTAATTCTAATAGGTTTATTTCTGAATGTTTGAATGCCCCAGATTTCATTTTTTCAAGCGTTATTCTAAACTTAATTTTTTTATTAACAAAAACAGGGACTGACAAGAGAGAATCGAATTTGTATTTATTTAGATCATTCTCTTCCAATCGACCACTTTCAATAAAATCGCTTTTAATATCTGCAGAAATGATAGGTGTATCAGAACAAAACATTTGACCAAAAATAATGCCTTGTAGAGGATAGAATTTTTCCAAATCAATGTCTCCTGTGAATCCATCTTCTATTACAATCTTAAAATGATTCTTATCTTTTTGCAATTCAGAGATTGTTAATTTATCATAGGAAAAAAATATTCTGCACAGATCCCTGATTTTTTCATACAAACCTCTAACTTCAGATCTGATATCCAAGGAATTCAATAAATCTGTTATCTGGGAATTAAAATATTTATCCAATGTTAATTTTTCGATCTTGTCTAATTTCATCATTCCAAATGAGATAAAATGTCCTAGACTACTTATAATTTTTATATCCTTTTTATGGATATTAGAGAAATGATCTGTTTGAACGATTATACATCCTACTGGCATGTCATTATATACAATCTTCGTTCCAAGTATACACTCACTGCCGCGCCAAGTCTTTTCTATAAATAAGTCATTCCAATCATTTCTATATTTAGATTGCTGGAACAGGACGGACTCATTCTGTGATAAAATAGTCTTTATAATATTCTGATTGATGGCAATTGACTTTTTAAAAATACTATTTTGTGAAAATTGAATGTTTAACTGCTGACCTGAATTACCTACCATAAAAAAAGCAGGATGATAATTTTCATCGATTGAATTAATCAAATTGAAACTAACAGATAATAATTCTTTATATTGGTCTACAATACTTTCATCAATCAACCATTGAGGAGTTTCATGGTTCGGTGGATTAGTAAACTTCTTTTCTCCCAATGGATTTGGAATATTCTCTGAAACTGCAAAATAGTACAGAACGATAACAATTAATAAAAACACGATTCCATCAGATATATCATAAAGAATCCCATCAGGGTTTGGGTAAATAAATAATACAAAGGATAATATAGTTAATATTGCAGCTGTGGCTGTTTTGTTAATGTTCATTTTAATAAAATCCTTGCTGGTTGAAAATACATCTTCAGCAAGGATATCTGGAAGGGCTTTAAAATAAGAAAAAGGGATTAGGGCCGATTATCACCTACCAATTGAATACGGTCCTGAAAATCCGGTTTTGATGCCGATTTCATCATAATTTCAGAAGAATCATTATCCGCTTCTGCCAAGTCGCTTTCTTTTACTTGTCTTCCTTGCGGTGAAACATTGATATTTCTGCCTTCCGTCATGCTGGGCTGAAATCCTGCCTGTGTTGTATTGGTTGGCATTAATTCGAGTCCTAGCATGACAACAGCAACTACCACTACAGCTGATAATCCTACCATCATTGGTGTAAAACCAGTAAAGGATCGCTTTGGTTTCACTCGGGAACGAGCTTCCCTTTCTGCTGCGATTCTCTTATATAAATTCCCCTGAAATGAGTCAGAAGTTTTTACGACGGGCATTTTATTGAGTGAAACCATTACGCGTCTCACTAAATCAACCTGTTTTTTTGATTCCGGATTAATGTCAAGGTAAGTTTCAAATTCCTTACGTTGACTAATTGTAAGGTTATTTTCTATGTAGTCGGATATTAAATCCTCAAACTGATAGCGGTCCATTCTATATGTTGTCCTCCAGTTTATCTGAATTCTTTAAGAGATTGTTGTAATTGTAATCTTGCACGGTTGATTCTCGATTTTACTGTTCCCAGTGGAACATCGACGATATTACTAATTTCTTCATAGGAAAGTTCCTGAATATCTCGCAAAATTATGACAGTTCGGAAATGCAAAGGGAGTTCTTGGATGGCCTTCTGAATTTGTTTTTCAGCAAAATGTCCTTGGGCCGTCTCTCCTGTCTCAGGTTCAACAGACGGTAAAATATATTCACTTTCTTCTGTTCCCATTTGACTTAGATTCGTAACTCTGTGTCGTTTTTTTCGGCGCAATTCTGTTTTTGCTAAATTCCCCGCAATGGTATAAATCCAGGTAGAGAATTTTGCAATATTTCGATAGTAATGGCGATGGGTATATAATTTTAATAATGTATCCTGAACAATATCCTCCGCTTTTTCCATCTCACCAATAAATCGAAATACAAAACTCATCAGTCGATCACGGTAACGATGAACGAGTTCTGTATATGCTTGTTCATCTCCGTCCTGAAATCGGAGGATGAGCTCTTCATCAGTATATTTATATTTATTATCCATCATTAATGATGGTAGTGAAGAGAAATCTTGAGAGTAAGGATGCATCGTTTTCATTGGTTGTTTTTATACTTTCATCAAGCTCTCCCAGCAGGGACAACGTTTTTTCAATTTCATATTTACTAAATTTCTTTGCATGGCTGGGTAATTTATTTTTTACACCGTTTGTTAAAGGTATAAAACCTCTAAACCCATTAGAAGTTCCATGATCCATATGAATAAAGTATAATTCCTGAAAGAGCGAGGTTAAATTAGGGATTAATGACAAAAAATTGTTTCGGGAGATTAAATCGATTCCCGTTTTTAATGCTTTCGATAGATCCTTTTGTCCCACAGCATTTAAAAATTCCCATGTTTTGAACTCTCGATTCCATCCGCCAAATTTTCTGACATATTCAGGTGTTAAAATATCATCCTCATTAAGCCCAATGCATATTTTTTCTATTTGATTAAAAACGTGATACACTGAATCTCCGGACATATTTAATACTTCCTGTACCACACTGGGAGGAGGATCTATATGTTGATCCTGGAATAATTTTACAGCCCAACTCCGTAACTTATTTTCAAATGGACTTCGACAATCGAACAGACTGAGTTTCTTTTTCAGTTGTTGAACGATTGCCAGCTTTGAGTAAAAGTCATCCATTATAATGATTAAAAAATGATTCGGAACTGGTTGATCACAAAATTGAAGCAACTCAGATCTATACTTATTTTTGATTAACTGAGGGTTTCTTAAAATAAATAACTTCTTTGTGCTAAATAAATCTGACTGAGTCAGACGATCTATGATTTCCTGCTGGCTCATATCTTCCGGTATCAATATTTCTTTATGAGGTGGTTCATTAATATAAATTTGCTGTTCCAACTGCTTAATATAATATTCCTGCAAAAAATAATCATCTCCCTGAAGAAAATAAAGTTGTGAGATTTCCTTATTATCTTTTTCTTGCAAAACGGCAGATGGATTTGATGCATTCATTTTTCTTTGTCCAGGAGACTCATTATAATTACTGCTGCAAAAGCAAAACCAAAACTAACTAACCTTTCAGTCATTAATAGTTTCAGCGATTCAATATTCGCCCAAATAATGGTAGTCATCGCACCGGTAATCATTCCAGCGATAACCCCCTTTCGTGTTGTCTTTTTCCACCATAGCATTAAAACAAGAGCCGGGCCAAAAGATGCTCCCAGCCCACTCCAGGCATAGGATACCATTTCAAAAACTAGATCGTGTGTCTGCCAGGCTAAAATAAATGCAATGGTACCGATGATAACTGTTAATATTCTACCCAATCTTAAATAATCTAAATTTGGTTTCTTTAATGTTTTTCCAACCAAATCTTCCGTGAGTATGGTTGTACTAACTAACAGTTGAGAATCAGCAGTGGACATCATTGCAGCAATGGCACCACTAATAAAAATTCCTGCTATCCATGCCGGAAGCAAATGGGTGGCTAATATTGGCATTAACTTTTCGGGATCCGGTAGTCCGGCGACAGAATGAATTTGAATACCGTTATAGGATAATACGCCTGTATTGATTAAGTGTAGTCCAATGAGTCCAATAAACATCGAGCCAAAAAATGCCGGGAAAGCCCAGGCAAAAGCAATTTTTCTGCTTACATTAATATTATCAGGTGTATCAATAGCCATATATCTTACAACAATGTGTGGCTGTCCCAGATATCCTAACCCCCAACTGAGTCCACCAATTGCTGCAGTTACCGCTCCCCAGCCAATCTTATTCCCAAATAAAGTCTGTGAATCTAAAATGGTTCCTGTATAACCTGTATTTGATAATTCAATAAATGCAACAATTGGTAAAATAACCAAAGTACTAAACATGATAACCCCTTGGATAACGTCTGTCCATGCCACAGCGAGAAATCCACCTAATAATGTATATAAAACAATGATCAGAGCCCCCAAAATCATCCCCTGCATTTCTGACATTCCGAAGGTAACATTTAATACTTTACCTGCTCCTGAAAACTGTGCGGCAACATAAAACATAAAGAAAAAAGTGATAATAACAGAGGACAGAATTCGAATGGTACCCTTTTCGTCATTAAATCGACGCTCCATTAATTCAGGAAGTGTCAGCGCACTGTATGTTTTTGTTGCTTCTCTCAGAGGTTTTGCAATGATTAACCATGATAAAACAATACCAGAAACGCATCCAACGACAGTCCATAACTCCAAAAGTCCAGCGACCAGTGCCGCTCCCGGTAATCCAAGGATCAGCCATGCAGATTCACCTGAAGCTCTTTCTGAAAGAGCAATCACCCAAGGCCCCAAACGATGTCCACCCAGCGCAAAATCTTTTATATCGGTCAATATTCGAGACGTATATATCCCCACACCTAAAATAATGAGCAAATAAATAATGAATGCAGCAGCAATCATATTGTTATTGAAAAATCAACGTTAAAAATCCAACGAATAAACAATAAACTCCAAACCAATGAAATTTCCCTTTCGAAATACATTTCAGCAACCAGCTCAGAGAAAACCATCCAACCAAAAAAGAACTTAAAAAAGCAGCCAGCATGGAGATTACTGAAAATCCCTGTAAACTGGAAGCGTCTAAATCTAAGGCAGTTAATAATCCTGCGCCTGCAATAGCTGGTATGGCAAGCAAAAATGAAAACCTGGCCGCTTTTTCGGGAGAAATACCCAGAAACATTGCCATTCCGATAGTCGTTCCTGATCTAGAGATTCCTGGAATAATGGCAATGGCCTGAATGCACCCAATGATAAAACCTCTTTTAATATTGACTGAGTGGTTTTTGTTTTTAAACGCCTTAGTGGTAATAAGCCAAATACCGGTTGCGACCAAACTAATAGACACTGCAGTAATATTTTCAAAAATATCACCAATACTGTCTTTTAAAGTTAATCCAACGATTACGGCTGGAACTGTCCCAATAATAATGGCACCAGCCAATTGCTGATTTCTCTCGTTAAACAGGTGCACAATTATTTCGACAATATCCTTTTTAAATACAACCATCACGCTGAGTAGAGTGCCTAAATGTACTAAAACTTCAAAAATTTGACCAGGCAAGGATAGTCCTAATAAGTACTGGCCAATCACAAGGTGGCCGGAACTGCTAATGGGTAAAAATTCTGTAAAGCCTTGGACAGCCCCAAGGATAAGTGCGTCAAATATATTCATAATGGGCTTGTAATTTAGAAGAAAGAGACTGGAATAAAAAGACTACACCCACCCACAAATGGCAATCATTCTCCCTGCTTTTTCTCCATTTCTTCTAAATGAGTGATATCGTTCAGGATGACAAAACGTACATTCATTCATTAAAAATATTTGATCTCTATTCATACCTGCTTTGATTAGATCAGATTTGATTACGCCCTGTAAATTGAGAAAAAACCGATCTGCCTTTCCAGGGATTAAGAATTTGTCAGGGAATTGCTCCGCCACTTCCGGTCCGATTTCAAAACAGCATTCACCAATTGATGGACCCATTAATACCCTCAAATCAGTAACAATACTCCCTTTGTTAATCATTCTATTTACTGTTTTTATTATGATTTTGTTTGCTGTACTCCTCCATCCGGCATGTACTAATGCACAAAGATTTGCATGGTTGTCCAAAATAATTAATGGAACGCAATCAGCAACTTGAATCGATAACACAAAATCACGACTGTTGGAAATAAGCGCATCGGCAACCCCAACCTTTTCCCGATGAGTACAAAACCATACTTGGTTCCCATGTACCTGCTTTGGAATAATTAGATTTGAAGGATCCAATGACAGCGCTTTTGAAATAAGAATTCTATCTTCCGGAGCACAAGCGGGAAAAGATCGCATTGTAAATCCTGCCTTAAAATGATCTGTCCCAAAATAGTGACTTAAATCATAATACGAATCGAATGGTATTTGGCTTGAATCAAAGTTTTTGTTGAACGTGGTATTGGATCGAGTCACCAACAAACTCCCCTATGGGTATAAATTTGTTATTGTCATATCTCAATATTTGCATGGATTGATTGCTATGGTCTTCAGGAGTAAATAGAAATGTCAGTGCAGCTCCTTCATAATATTCCTTCTCTAATTTCGTCAGGAAATCAGTCTTATTTGATATACCAGAATTCATTATGGAAAATAGCATTCCTCCCAAGTCGAACCCGATCCAATATTCTTTATTTACATCAGAAGAAATTTTTGATATACTTTGATCGAGTAAAGATATTTTACTTTGGGAAAGAATTGTCATCTGTTTTAAATGTGGACCAATATTTTCCATTCCAAGTAACGTGGATTGATTCCATGCGAAATTTCCTACTAAAGTTGTCTTCAGATTATACATTGGTAACTGTGTTCCAATATAGTTCATATGATCTGGATGAATTGGTAGATATAATGCCTGGATAGTTTCTAAAACAATATCAGATGAATCTTGAATAATCTCCTTTGCATCATCTTCATTTAATTCAAAAAAGTCATCTGCACTAACCTCAAAAAGAGCATCCAGACTATCAAAGGACATACCCAGGTATTCATCATATGGATTTTCAGGTGGAATTAAATTAAACGCTTTTTGCCGTAATGTCTGGAACTGTTTTTTCAAACTTTCTGGTTTTCCAGAGTAACGCTCAACAGCGATGACTTTATGATTCAATGCATCCATTTCTCTTAAAAATGCATCGGTAATTGCATCGCCAAATTCATCGGTTGGTGCTAATATTGCCACACTATCTTTCTCCAATTGATTGGCTATCCACCGAGCGGAATAAACACCCTGCCGTTTCCAGTCTGCCTGCAGCTGGAAAATATTTTCGCTGATATCAGAAAACGCAATCCCTGTTCCACCCAAAACAAAAACCGGAATTAATTTTTCACTCATTGCATTAACAACAGCCAATGATTCAATTTCATCCAGGGAAGTAATAATTCCATATATTTGACGGTTTTGTGCTAATCGTTTAACTGCCTTGATTGTTTCAACAGGATCACTCTGACTATCCTCGACCTGAAAAGCTAATTGAACAGAATGATCATATCCCTTAAGGTATTGATGCAGACCTCTTAAGAAGGATGAACCAGAAAAAGTATCCTTTCCAGATAAAGGTAAAACAACACCAAAGGTGATGATTTTTATTCCTGGTTGATATGAGGCTAATTGTAACTGTTCATATAAATCATAGAATGATTCTGGAACTGTGGTTGGGTTTATTTTGCTCAAAATAAAGGCACACTCATCAGGATTTCCATCCTTAATAAAATTATATGCATCAGCCAGGTTTAAGATAATTTCAACATTACCGAATGCCGACAGTTGTTGTTCTTCGATTGCGTCGGGTGAAATACTTAATCGAATCGTGTTATTGAGACGTGAATCGATACGGGCTAAATCTTCTTTTTCCAGGAATCGTGACCTCAAATACATTCTGAAAGCAATATCAATGTTCCCCTTTTCAATTGAGACATCCCCTAAAGCCATAAAAGCTTCAGATAAAAAGGTATTTTGATAAATCAACTTTTTGCCTAACTCCATAGTCAATTCCAAATCTCCTAAAGCGAAGCTAGTTTTCATTTCCAACAGGGTAATGGGATATTGATAATCGCCTAGTGGTTTGGACATGAATTTTTGCAAAACAACATCTGCTTTAGCGTATTGTCCAGCATCATAATACTGGACTGCTTTTTGGAATTGATCAGATATAATTCTTTGTTGAAGCCAGTTTTGACTGAAAACATTGCCCGATAAAACTATTGAGAAAATAATAATGTAATATTTTTTCACTATTCCACAGTCACTGATTTAGCAAGGTTTCTCGGCATATCTACATTACAACCACGATTGACTGCTAAATAGTAGGCTAATAGCTGAAGAGGAATTGAAGCTAAAATAGGAAAAACTCTCTGATGGCATCTTGGAATATTAATTATATGATCTGATAATTTTACTAGATCAACCGATCGCTCATCCGTTACAATGATAATGCGACCATTCCGAGCATGCACTTCTTGGATATTGGATAAAACCTTTTCGTAAGTTTGATCATGGGGAGCAATAAATACAACGGGCATATTATCATCAATGAGCGCAATCGGCCCATGTTTCATTTCAGCGGCGGGGTATCCTTCCGCATGAATATAAGAAATTTCTTTTAACTTTAGGGCTCCTTCGAGTGCAACTGGAAAATTCAATCCACGTCCCAGGTAAAGGAAATTATTTACATTTGCATATTCATCAGCAATATCCTTAATGATAGTAGTATTGGTCAAAATTGATTGGACATCCTGTCCAATTTCTGCCAATGCAGTTGCCAGTTTGATACCACTACGTTTCGCCATTCCTTTTTTTCTACCCAGCAAAAGAGAAAGCAATGCCAATACAGTCACCTGGGCTGTAAATGCTTTTGTAGAGGCAACACCGATTTCCGGACCTGCGTGCGTATAAACACCACAATCAGTATTACGGGCGATAGAACTACCAACTACATTACATATGCCCAAAGTTAGGGCTCCTTTTTCTTTTGCTTTTTTAACGGCCGCCAGTGTGTCGGCCGTTTCACCGGACTGACTAATGGCAATAACAACCGTATAATGATCAATGATAGTTCTGCGATATCGAAATTCAGATGCATACTCAACATGAACAGGAATCCCGGCATATTCTTCCAGCAAATACTTGCCAATAATCCCTGCGTGCCATGAAGTGCCACATGCTGTCATGTATATATTTCTGGCATTTTCAATTCTTGAGATAGAATCGGACAACCCACCCAAAAATGCGGTCCCTTCGCTGATTTGGAGTCGGCCACGCATGGTATCCGTAATGGTATGAGCTTGCTCGTGAATTTCTTTAAGCATAAAATGAGGAAAATTTCCTTTTTCAATGGCCTCAATATCATTTTCAATTTTGAAAATATCTTTTTGAACTATTTTTTTGTCGTGAATTTGTGAAATTGTGTACCCATCATTGTTTAATATAACCATCTCCCCCTCATCGAGGTAGACCACACTCCTTGTATATTCTACAATGGGTGACGCATCGCTGGCCAAAAAATATTCTCCTTCACCCACTCCTAAAACCAGTGGACTACCTTGACGTGCAGCAACCATTACATCAGGCTCATCTTGGCAAACAGCCACTATGCCGTATGCCCCGACGACATCTTGCAAAGCCGTTTGAATGGCTTCTGAGAAGGTGACATTTTGTTTGTAGTAAATGTTTGAAATAAGTTGGACCAATACTTCTGTATCCGTTTCACTTTTAAAAACAACACCCTCTTTTTCCAAAAGTTTCTTAAGGACATTATAGTTTTCAATAATTCCGTTGTGAATCAGGGCAATTTTTCCAGTTTGATCAAGGTGTGGATGAGCATTGATATCATTTGGTTCTCCATGCGTTGCCCATCGAGTATGGGCAATTCCAATAGTACTCTTAAAATTTTTCGGATCAAGGTTCTGTTCCAAATTGCTTACTTTTCCCGATTTTTTTAGCATTTGAAGAGAGTCATCTGTCATCACTGCTAACCCGGCGGAATCATATCCTCTATACTCTAACCGTTTTAACCCGTTAATTAAAATAGGGAGTACTTCTTTATTCCCAAAATAACCAATGATTCCACACATTTTTTTATTTGATCCCTTTAATCATATTTGATTTTCTTAAATGTATACCAAAAACGTAATTATTTAAAACGTAAAAGTAATTTCTTTACATTTTACATATTTACATCATTCCCATTCAATGGTTCCAGGTGGTTTTGACGTAATATCGTATACTACCCTGTTTACTCCTTTTACAGAATTAACGATTCGATTAGATATTAAAGATAAGACATCATCAGGCATTCTGAACCAATCAGCCGTCATCCCATCACTACTGGTTACCGCACGAAGACCCAGCAGGTTCTCGTACGTTCGTTGATCTCCCATAACTCCTACAGTTTTAATCGGTATCAGTACTGAAAATGCTTGCCAAATTTCATCATAAATACCAGCTTCATGCAGGCAATGGATATAGATATCATCCGCCTCCTGAAGCATTTTTATTCTATCTACAGTAATTTCACCCAGAATTCTCACTGCCAAACCCGGGCCAGGAAAGGGATGGCGGAAAACCATTCTTCTCGGGAGACCTAACTCAACACCTACTTTTCGTACTTCGTCCTTAAATAACTCTTTTAATGGTTCTATAAGTTGAAATGTCATATCATCAGGCAAACCGCCCACGTTATGATGACTCTTAATCACATGGGCATTATTTCCATGGCTGACTCCACTTTCAATGATATCAGGATATAATGTTCCCTGAGCTAAAAATTCAATATCATTAAATCCTTTAGCAATATTTTCAAAGGACCTGATAAATTGCTCTCCAATAATTTTTCGTTTTTCCTCAGGATCTACAATCCCCTGTAATCTTTTTAAAAAAATTTGTGATTTATCAAAGGATTGGATATTAATATTTAGTCCTTTTTTCAGTTCTGATACACATCGGGCAGCCTCATTCTTTCGAAGGAGCCCATGATCAATTAAAACTGAATGGCAGCGATCACCAATTGCCTTCTGCATCAATGCAGAAACCACCGATGAATCCACACCACCACTCACGCCACAAATCACACGTCTGTCTCCTACATTATTCCGAATTTTTTGAATCTGATCGTTAATAAAATTTCCCGGCGTCCAATTACGCTCACAATTGGAAATGTGAAATAAGAAATTTTCGATTATTTGATCACCAAAATCGGTATGGGCGACTTCCGGATGAAATTGGGTTGCATATCGTTTTCCATCCGGAGAACTCATAGCTGCAATAATTTCATTGGAAGACTCAGCCAAAACAATCCAATCTTCGGGGACTTTTGTAACTTTATCCATGTGACTCATCCAAGCTCTGGAATTATTTTCAACGCCCATGAATAAAGTATTCGAATTGATTAAACGGATATCTGCAAATCCATATTCCCCTTTAATCCCCGGATCAATTTTACCCCCGTATTTATTTACCATAAGTTGTAATCCGTAACAAATCCCTAGTATAGGAATATCTAAATGAAAAATATCATTATCATATAACGGAGGATGATCTTCAAACACACTTGAAGGTCCGCCTGACAATATTAACGCTTTCGGCTGCTTCGATTGAATATCAGATAGACTTGTACTTGATGGTAGAATAAAAGAAAAAACGTTCTGTTCCCGAATTCTTCGGGCAATTAATTGAGTATATTGTGACCCAAAATCAAGTATGACAACTCCACCTCGATAGATATCCCCCATTAAAATTCCCAATTTTTTAATTCATCTAAAAAATCAATATTGGTTAACCGATAATGGATTGGAGTAATGCTAACATATCCTTCAGTTACTGCTTTATGATCAAAGGTAATTTCAACATCAGGATCAATCATATTTCCAGTCATCCAGTAATAGGTGCTTCCCCTGGGATCCACTCTTTTCTCAAAGCTATCTTCGAAACCGACATTTCCCTGGTGGGTTATCTTTATTCCCTTAATTTCATTAATCGGAATGGCGGGCACATTTACATTTAAAAGCGTTTTCTTTGCTAGTTTATTTCCTAACACTTTTAGAACAACAGTTTTGGCTGCTGCCTTTGCTCCGGAAAAATCAGTCATTTCAAAAGAATTTAAACTAATGGCAACAGATGGGATATCCATCATCGTTCCCTCAGTCGCAGCAGAAACTGTACCTGAATAAATAATATTATTTCCAGTATTAGAGCCGTGATTAATTCCTGATACAACAATATCGGGTTTTTGATCCATAAGTGCCCGAATGGCAATTTTAACACAATCTGAGGGCGTGCCATCGACAGAAAACCCATTAAATCCATTGGCTCTTTTCACTGATTTAACACGTAATGGGTCGCTAACTGTAATGGCATGTCCAACAGCAGATTGTTCACTGTTGGGGGCTACAACTACTACGTTTCCTAATTCAGACATTGCGTCCCATAATGCTTTAATCCCTGAGGAAAAAATGCCATCATCGTTGGTAATCAGAATAGTGGGTTTAATCATGCTAGCATTCCGATCAAATTTGACAAAGTATTTTTCATATCCTTCCTATGAACGATATGATCAATAAATCCCTTTTCCAATAAAAATTCAGCTCGCTGAAATCCTTCCGGCAAGTCCTGACCTATTGTTTGTTTAATCACTCTTGGACCAGCAAAACCAATTAATGCCCTCGGTTCAGCCAATATTATATCACCAAGCATTCCATAACTAGCAGTAACACCTCCTGTTGTTGGATCAGTTAATATTGGGATATATAGTCCCCCGTCCTCTGAAAATCTTGCCAGGTGAGAACTGGTTTTTGCCAACTGCATTAATGAGATCGCTCCTTCTTGCATGCGGGCACCTCCGGAAGCGCAAATAATAATAAGTGGTAGTTTATTATCACGAGCGTAATCAATAGAACGAGAAACTTTTTCACCGACAACAGATCCCATACTTCCGCCAATAAAACCAAAATCCATAACAGATAAAACAATTCCTTGGCCATTCATGGAGCCCCTGTAACAATTGATTGCGTCTTTTTGTTGCGTTTTTTCCTTTGCACTTTTTATTTGATCTATATATTTTTTTTGTGCTTTAAAATTTAATGGGTCAGCCGATTCCAGATTTGAAAACAATTCTACAGTAGTACCAGAGTCCAATAAAATATCCAAATACAGACGAGAATTAACACGAAAATGATAACCGCAATGACGACATACCGAATAATTTTTTTCTAATTCGGGTTTATAAAGTATTTCCTTGCAAGATGCACATTTTTCCCATAATCCATCAGGAATGGATTTTTTCTCAGTGCCCTTTATTTTTTCATCTTTTCTCTTAAACCAAGTCATACATCTCTGTTTTCCTTTGCATAATGATTGCATCTTCACCGTCAGAATAATATTCCCTACGGATCCCTATATCTTCAAAGTTAAATTCGCTATATAATTTTATTGCTGATAAATTCGATTTTCTCACTTCTAAAAATACATCTGTTTCCTTACCTAATTCATCCAAACTATATTTGAATAGTTTTTTACCAAATCCCCGGTGTTGAAAAGGAATATCGATTGCAATATTTAATACTTGTGCTTCGTTTTCAACTTTTTGAATCATGATATAACCAATAATACAACTATCTTCAATTACGTTTACAATCTTCCCAGAGCATTGGGAAAGTTCTACTAACAGTTGATTTTTTGGCCATGGTTCCCAGAATACACGATTCTCAATTTCAGTAATTTTATCAAGATCTTCTATTCTCCCTCTTCTTATCATTTTGTTAATTAATCTCAAATTTGGCGATATAGTTGGGTACCAGTGTATAAGGCGTTTTGTGCACCCAGCGATCGAAGTTGCTCAATGCTAAACCGGCAATATGCTTTGAGGAAGCATCAGCACCTTGAGTCTCAATAAATTTATTGCAATTAATCTGGAAAACCTGATAATCATTTAATTTATTTTTTAGGTCATTCCATGACATTATTTCTGGAGGTGTATCTGGGCTTTTATTAGAATTAAATTGTTGATGATATATAAGATCACGGTGAGAAAAGAGAAGTACATGGAAGGGATTATCAACGTTGCAGCCTTGAGCGATTCCTTCTAAGGTTGGAACCGGTATAATTGGCAGATGACCGCTATAGGCCAATCCTTTTGCATAACTTAATCCAATGCGCAATCCAGTAAATGATCCTGGCCCAATAGACACTGCAATTCCGTCCAATTCAGATAATTTAAAAGGTTGTCTATTCATAAGTTCATAATAAAATTTAGGTAACATACTGGCATGCTTACGGGGAATATTTTCTTCGATTGTAGTAACAATTTTATCATCCATCATCAATGAAATGCTGCAAACATTTGTTGCTGTTTCAACGGCTAATATTTTCAAAATTTCAATCCATTAATTATCAACATTCTCATTTGATCGGAGTCCATGACCCTCTTAAAATGTAGTCGAATACTATCTTCAGGAATTATTTTCAATATTTTTTCAGACCATTCGATTATAGTTATTCCGTCAGTCGGATCTAAATAATTTTCACCACCAATCATCAGAAATTCATTCTCATTTTTTAACCGATAGCAATCGATATGATATAATTTAATGTTAGTGCCAACATATTCGCTCACAATTTTAAATGTAGGTGAACTAACTCTTTCTTTTATACCCAATCCTTTGGCAAAGCCTTGAGTAAAGGTCGTCTTCCCCGTTCCTAAATCACCTGTCATCGCCACGACCATCCCAATTGATAACTTCGATGCCATTTTATAAGCCACTAATTGTGTGGATTCAATGCTGTCTAATTCGAGCACAAGTTCCGACATTCTTTATCCTGACCATTTACTACGTAAAGTGACCACCGGAATCATCATTTCTTCCATAGAAATGCCTCCATGTTGAAAACTTCCCTTCAACTTGCCCCCATATTTATGCTGCTGATTCGGATAAAGAAAAAACACATCATCTTTTGCAATTAAATAAGTGGTCTGGTGCACAATATCATACAATCGATAATCTGAAGGTTTTCGAATAATGAGAGCATGTTTTTCATTTGTATTCAAGTTTCGACCGATTTTATATCGAACACCAGTAGAAGATTCTTTATCAGCACCGACTAATATACCTTTGTTCACTCTCACACTGCCATGATCACTGGTCATTATTACTGTGAATCCATCCTTACTAAGTTCTCTTAGCAGAGTATAAAGCCAAGAGTGATTAAACCATGTTTTGATTGCAGTACGATAACCAGATTCATCAGGGACCATTTCCTTTAATACATCTGATTCTGCTCGGTAATGAGCTAACATATCCACAAAATTGACCACAATTCCAAGTACGTCAACATTTTTGTATTCCGGAAAATGAGATAATAACCTATTTCCCTGATCGGCAGTATTGATTTTTTCATACCTAAGGATTTTATGATTAAAACTTGCTTTTTTTAAGGATGATCTAAACATGAGTTCTTCCTGTTGATTCAGACTAGTCGCATGATGTAGTATATGAGTCAATTGATCAGGAAATTTTTTAATGAATTCACTTGGAAAAAGTCCTGAAAATATGGCATTCCTACTAAAGGGGGTTGCTGTTGGAAGTAATGAAAACTGATAATCGATTTTAATATCAAAATATGGGTTTAAAAACTCCTGTATTACCATAAATTGATCATACCGAAGCGCATCAATAACCAGTAAGCATGTTTTTGTATTCCTATCTATTTCAGGAGAAATAAATCGGGAAAACACATCATTTGACAAAGGTGGACGATTTTCACTAAATAGCCAATCTCTGTAATTTGTTTCGATAAATTTAACAAATCCATTATTTGCAGTTTTTATTTGTTCTGTAAGGATATCTGTTAGACTAATTTCACGATGATCATCAAACTCTATCTGCCATTTGACGAGATGGGTATAAATATTCCACCAATCTCCTGGATTCATTTCTTCCTGTAGCTGATGTTGGATTTGTTGAAACTCAGTAAGATAACCGCTCGTAGCTCTTTCTTCTCTTAATTTTGATTGTTCTAAAACTTGTTTACAAGCCATAAATATTTGCATGGGGTTTACAGGTTTTATAAGAAATTGAACTACTTTTTCAGATATAGCTTCATCCATTAAGTCCTCTTCTTCACTTTTAGTGATGAAGATAACAGGTAAAGCAGGTTTCACATCTTTAATTTTTCGGAGGGTTGTCATTCCATCCATCCCAGGCATGTATTGATCCAACAATACCAAATCATATGATTCGCTATTTACCAACTTGATGGCATCAGATCCATTCGTAATGGTTTTCAATTGATACCCTTTACCCTCTAAAAAAAGAACATGAGGTTTTAAGTGATTGATTTCATCATCGACCCAAAGGATTTTTCCACGATTTCCACTCATAATAAGCAGTAAAATTACCAAATAATGACTACTTGGCAGAGTGAAATGTTTTATACGAAAGGATTAAAGGAGTATAAAATTATCTTCCTATAAAATTTTTTCTATCATGAATACTATATTTCAGAAAACTCTATTATTATTAAGGTTTAACTCAAATTATTTTAATAAAACAAGTTTTTTCGCAGCTATAAATTGATCAGTTTTCAATAAATAGAAGTAAATACCTGGACTCACAATTTTTCCTGTCTGATTTTTACTATTCCATGAGATATGATGGAAACCGCCTATTTGTTTTTTATTAACTAATTCTATTACTTCCTGTCCGAGCAAATTATAAATAATCAATTGTACATAAGTGTCTTCAGGTAAGTCATAACGAATAGTTGTAGATGGATTAAAAGGATTAGGGTAATTTTGATGCAGAGCATAGGTTCCCGGTATTGGAGCAGTCGTCTTAAAAGCAGATTTCTGAGAGGTAACAAATTTTACTTTTCCGTTTCGATCTCTAATATCTGCACGCCAAGTTATTTGAGTATCTTTTGATTCTTTCCTCGTGAACTCAATTGTAAACGGTTTATGAGAATCCATTTGTTGTTTCTTATTTAAATCAGCCATATTGATAATAAAAAGCCCCTCATTAATATCATTCTTTTTGAGAATAACCCAGGAATTGTCCACATGAGAATTTAAATTATTAAATAGAATATCTGTTGTATCATATTGAACAGAAAACTCAATAGCGCCAACGTCTAGAAATTCTGGAATTATTACGTGTATATAAAATATATCATTTCTATTCTCCATTGATGGATAACTTGTTTCAAGCTTTAAATCATTATTAGTAATGTTGTCTGATTTATTTAGTGAGCTTCCATCAAAATTAAAACCAGCACTCCAATTCCACATTTGAACAAAAACCATTAAGTCTTCAAAATTAAATTTATTATCAGGTGAAATTTGTAAAAACGGCGGTATTCCTGTTGCCGGACCAATTTCATTATTAACGTTAAGCGTATCTGAAAACCATATTTGTTGAAATGTAATTAAATCATCAAAATCAACTATATTTGACTCATTATAATCCCCAAGAAAACCAATCGGTATAGAAAAGTAGATACTATCTCCAGTCGTATCCGGGTCATCGTTTCCATTTCCATCAAATGGATTTCCGTAAAGATCCACTATACCGGTTGTTAACCAAATACCCAATGTATCCCCAGCTACCCATCCTTCTGTTGAAAAAACTGTCAAAGATTTCGAAAATATATCAAAGTCAATTTCTAAATTATCACTAGTGCCGTGTTGGAAATTAACTAATAATCCGCCCAAAACAGATCCATAATCGAGTTCCTTATTAAAATTAAATTTAATCGGTTCGTACCAATGTTGAGCTAACTCAACACCAGTCAGAGTTGGTAAAAACTGATTATCTAAACTGAGTGAGAGTGTATCTCCAGTGCCAAATTGCCAACCATCATTTAAACTAAACGCAACCAATACTTCTCCATCGAAATTCAGTAAATTTTGCAAGGAGACCCAATGGAGCGTATCTAAATAATTTGTAGAGTCTATATCAGTCAGGTTTTCAGATATCGATGACACATCCCAAGATGTGCCAGAATCAATTGAATAGGTCACTGATATAGAATAATGATCAAAAGTTGTATCATGAATTTCATAGGGAAATTGAACATCCCCTGAAAATTCATCTACACCAGCCATATTGCCGATAGATAGCCTCCCGACATAATTATCAATATTTAAGGGATTGGTGACAAACAAAGAAGTGTCAAACGAGTCGAATGCTTCTAATTTCAAAAAAACGTTTATTATTTGATTATTTCCAAGATCTTGTTCGCTATTCCAAATAAAATCCAATGTATCGATAATATCGAAATTATTGCTATCAGATATAATTGATACAGAAGCATCATGCCAAATTTGGCCATCAGTTGTATATAAGTATTGGTATAAAAGATCATCGTTTTCAGCATCTTCAACCGTAAACTTAAAACTGATATTCCCATGCAACTCTTGTGAGATGTCTGAAATTATATTTATTTCAGGCGGACTATTGATAGCGATTGCCATGATAGTATCAGAAGGAGTACTCACATTACCAACCGCATCTACTGCTGATATATAATAATAATATTCAATATCTCTCATAACATCTGTATCATAATAAATCGTGTCTGGTGAAATAATCTCAGCTACGATTGAATCCTGTGGTGCATTTATACCTTTATGAACCAGATATTTTTCAACGTCAGATTCACTGTTTTTTGCCCAATCAATTGTTATCACCCGAGGAGCTGTTTGCGATGAAATATTAGTCGGAGCACTAGGAGCTATGGTATCTATTCCAGCTGCAAATAGTTGAATAATCTTCAATTGGTCTGCTAAATCAACATCGTCATTTACAATGGCAACCGTATCAACGATTTCTGTTGGGCTTTCCGGTTGAAATGTGACAAATATTTCAATGCTATCAGCTGGAAATAAGCTTGCCATTGTGTCGCTTAATGTAAATACACTGTAATAATGGTTGATTTCTGATATAGATAATGGCTGATTTCCACCATTCCAAATTGTAAAATTTAGTATCCCGACTGAATCAACTTGAATTCCACCAAAATCTAGTGTTGAATCAGAAACAACAATATGGCGTAAATATGGAATTGCACTTACGGTATCAGAAGGAATACCGAGATTATCAAGTGTATCGGTTGGGAAAATGTAATAATAATATTCTAAATTATAGAGTGCGGATGTATCAGTATATGTAGTATTAGGGAAAGATAGCTCTGCAATAATAGAATCTGGATTAGAAGAAAAACTGCGATATATCAGATATTTATCTACATCAGTATCCGGACTATTAATCCAAGTTAATGAAATTGATTTTGATGCAGGAGTTGCTATCAAGTTAACTGGAGCCCTTGGGCCAATTGTGTCAATACCAAGAGCTGTCAAATATATATAAGTCAGTTGATCGTCTATATCAAGATCATTATTCTCAATAACCAGTGTATCTTCAAAAGATTGAATACCATTTGGTTGGAACACTATCTCTAATGTTGCTGAGTCGCCAGGGGAAATAGAAAATGAGTTACCAGAAAGAGAAAATGTAGAATCACTAACGCTTATTTTTGATACATCCAGTAAGAAATTTCCTGTATTATAAATCGTTAGAATATTAGTTTCGAATGAATCAATTTGAACCCCGCCAAAGTCAACAGCCATAGTTGAAAATTCAATATTTTTTGAATATTCCTCGCTTGTCACAAATAATTTTACTGTGGATAATTGACCTGAACCGAAAAAACCATCTCCATTGATGTAAGTTGGTTCAGATAAATATGTTCTCAGCATATCATTTCCATCGTTATTTAAATAACTTCTTACTAAAAACAACATTGAATCTCCATTAGTAAAACCAGGCAATCCATATGAATCATCTTTTTCCCACGTAGTAATCTGTAATTGAGTAAAAACATCGCCAAGAGTTATTACAGGAGAGTTATCCATGGAAACAAAAATATCACCTATCATTGAACCATTATAACCATGCCCTGTTAAATCATTAATATTAGAATTTTCAACATTATCCATTTGCCAATAGCCAATTAGTCCTTCTGCATTACTAGATATCGTGTTATTCATATTACTTATAATTTGATTCTCACTACGTTCAACATTCCATAAGCGTACTTCATCAAGGCTGCCATAAAATGAATATTGACTTCTAATAAAGGAGTCCGTCCCAATAAGAAGATGTGCTTCCGAACTCGTTGGATAACCGGATTGGTTGATGACTTGATCTAACAATCCATCTACAAATAATTTTATTTCCATATTATTCCATGTAATAGCTACATGTGTCCATTCATTAAGGTCAGCGGTTTGACTACTAGAACCGTGAACACCACCTGAATTCATTTGATACCCGAGGGCTCCATTACTTAGGATACAAGCAGCAAAGGCGTGCTCATTATCCATCGAATAGGAAAAGAACCAATGATCACTAAATAGCTGAGATGGTTTAACCCATGCTTCCATTGTTCCGGTGATAGAGTCAAATATTAATGAAGGAATACCACAATCAATATAATCGCCGTCTCCATCCAATACCAATGAACCCGAATTTCCACTGAAAATCTCATTGCTAATTACGCCACTTCCAACACATTGGTCTTCATCATAAATACCAATTTCATCTCCGATATTTAATTGAAAGGTTGAGAAGGTAGAAATTGAATCAATCACAACATGATAAGGCAACCCTGTAGGGTTAACAGACTGGAAAAATCCATCATAACCAACTCCACGGACATTGATATAATGGTTTGTTCCGTTTCCGGCATTTTCTGAAAAAATTTCAATCGTTCCAGTAATTAATCCGTTGGATAATGGTCGAAATATTACCGGAATAACAATCATATATCCTGGGTTGATTGATACAGGTGAAAACCCCATCTGAAAATCGGGTGATAAACTTATTATTGAATTGACGGATAGTGTTGTATTTCCTTCATTAGATATAACGAATTCAGATATTAGAGAATCACCGACAATAGTGGGCTCGAATTGTAGGAATAATGGTGATAATTCCAATTGACTTTGCAACCCCGGTAAACCCATTCCATTTAATGAAATGACATTTGGAGATGTTAACGGGTTATTAAAAAATATTTGCATCGATTCTGAATAGTATATCGCATCACTCGGTTGAAAGAATATTACTATATTTTGGCTTGAATCAGGAGAAATCGTCAAGCTGTTTTGATTTGAATAAAAATTAGAAGAATTAAATTGGATATCATTAATATGCAAGGCAGTATTCCCATTATTGGTAATTATCAATTCATTTAATGAATATTGGTTTATTATGGTTGGTTCAAATGTTAATTCGTTGCTTGATGTTAAAATAGATGGAGAAAAGCCTGTTACTCCAGATAAATTAACAATGGACAAGGGTTGATATCCAAATAGTCCATTTCCCGTGGTGTAATAAGCTATTAAGCCAGCTTCTCTATTTTCATCATACCTTTCTCCCCAAAATTTAAATGTTATAGAGTCGCCAATCGAAAACCCAGGTAAGTTATAATAGGTATCTTCCTCCCAAGCAGTTATTTGAATCGTTTCAGTCAATCCTTTGACACCGATACCAACACAAATTGAATCATCAAATACTCCAATCTCTTCACCATAATTCAGCCCCTGATAATCTACTAAAGCTGAATCAACTACGATTGTGTAAGGAAGACCTGTTGGTACAACCGTTTCAAAATGGCCATCAAAGCCTATTGCTGAAATATTAATCCAATTTTGATTTACATTAGGTGCATTGTGTAAAAAATTAACGTTAGTTGAAAATATTCCCCTCCCGTCAGGGATAAAACGAATGGGAATTGATACCAGACTACCCGGTTCCAGATTGAACTCATTTTGCTCTATAATAAAATGATAATCATCTGCATATATATCCCAGACATTTAATGTATCATTGCCCGTATTTTGAACTGTCCAACTAAAATGTGCCGTATCACCCATTACAAATTCACCCATATAAATAGAATTTGAATATCCAGACATCACTGGGTGTAAATCCTGAGTAGCAACTCCGGAAATTTCAATCGTTTTTGGAGAATTATCAGGGTTATTATAATTAATGGATATTCCACCGAAATAATAGCCTTGACTGGCCGGTCCAAAATTCACTTGGATGGATATACTATCACCAGGGAAAATAACCATTTCGCTAGTTGTTTCAGTATAAAATGCTGTGTTATTTGAAAAAATACTATTAATAACAAGATTTCGATCACCCACATTTGATAATTCTAAAAGTTGATTATTAATACTATTAACCGGAGTTGCGTCAAACATTAATATAGTTGGTGATATATCGAGAATTGGAATATCAAAGATTTCCATATCCAGATTGACACTTGAATAGCTTCCTGCTCCAAAACTTCCATTTCCAACCACAAAATTTAAATTGGGTTCAAAGATTTGTGGTTCATAAAAATAGCGTGACAGTATCGCAATCCTAATTATGTGCCCAGGTATAAAGCCAGGTAAATCATATTCACTATCACCCTCCCAAGCTATGATGTTTAAACCATTACCCTCTAAAAAAGATTGCTCAATTACTGAAATTCCAACGCAAAGAGTATCATCAAATATTCCTATAGTATCTCCAATAGATAATTCAAATCCGGTAAATGAATTAGAGTCAATAACTACATTATATGGTAATCCAGTAGGTGATACTGAATGAAAATTCAAGAGACTAATTGAGTTTTGAGAATACAATTCTGTTGTTAGTCCTAATATAAGAAAAAAGAATAAGCTGCCTAATCCGTTAGAATAATTGATTAGCTTTTTCATTTTAGCAATACTATCCGTCTAACATGAGTATTACCGTTTGAAATTGCTTTAATCAAATAAATACCATTTGAAAATTGATCCGCTTTCCAAGTTGCCACATGATCTCCACTATCTTGTATTCTATCTAGAATCATTGCCACTTCCTGGCCATTTATGTTAAATATTTTTAGACTTACATGGGAAGTAGAAGGTAGGTAATAGGGTATTTCAGTGATTGGATTAAATGGATTCGGATAATTTTGTCCTAGTCTAAATCCTTCAGGAAAATATTCCTGGTTAACAAAAATGATTGATGTATCAACCCCTGTTCCTTGGAGGATAATACTAGCTATTCCATTGATAGGCGCGGTCGTATTAATTAAAATAGTATCAGAATAAAATCCGATTGAAGGAGGAATAAAATTTACACTCACTTGTAAAGAATCATCTGGCATTAGAGAAGAAATAGTATAATAGGACAAAGTAAAAATTGAATCTGTTTGAGATGAAATTATATTTATAATCATCGGTATCCATCCGCGATTGAAAATCGTGAAAATCCAATTATTTGATAGCGAACCAACGGAAACTCGTCCAAAATCATGCTCTAAAGCAGACACTTCCAGTATAGCAGTGGGAACTGAAAAATAGCACACAGAATAAGATCCAAACCCATACGTGCCGTCCCCGATAATAAATGTAGGTTCTAACTCATATTCACTCTCCCCATCTCCTACATCTGCCCAGATAACTATTCTAATCGAATCACCATCATTAAATCCAGGAAGCAAATATTGGTCTGATCCCTCCCAAGCAGTAATCGCAAGGTTTTCTGAACCATCAAATATTTCAGCGCCAACACAAAGAGTATCAGAGAATAAACCAATCTCATCTCCAATTTGGAACTGATAATCCATAATACTATCCGTTAATATTATGACTTGATATGGTAGACCAGTTGACCCTACGGGCTCAAAATGGTTTTGAGAATAAATTGTACAACTCAACAATAATAAAATAAATACAGTCATGAGTTTCAATGGTATTGTCTTATTTTAGCAGGAGGAGTTTTTTACTTTTTTGAAAATTGGGTGTTTCCAATCGGTAAATATAAACACCGCTAGGAACAGATCTCCCACGATTATCTTTCCCTTCCCAAATAACTTTATGAAAATTAGATAATTGAATTTCGTCTAATAGAATTACAATTTCCTGTCCAAGCATATTATAGATCGTAATACGAACCTTTGTATCCTCAGGAAGTTGATATGGAATAATCGTTGTCGGGTTAAATGGGTTTGGATAATTATTACCTAATGCATATGAGTTCGGCAACAGATCGCCACCTGTTGATGAGTGCTTAATAATTGAATAGTTGGCACCTGAAAACCGACTTTCTATCTCGCTGTTGAATTCATTTGAGAGAGGGTAAGCCATATTATATTTTTTAGAAAAAAATTTCAGATTAATCTGATCATTTTTTATAAAACCTGGAAGTTCAAGATCTGTATTACCAGCCCATGCGGTCAGCACCATTGGAAAGTGTCCATTATAACTGCCAGCACCTACACATAACCTATCATCAAATATGCCAATTTCGTCTCCAGTTTGAAGCATCCGACCCTCAAAATCGGCTGATTGAATAATAATGGTGTAAGGTTGGCCAGTTTGTATAAATTTAAAATGTTTTTGTATGTTTGCAAAATCAACGAAGATTTTTGAAAGTGATCCCGTTGAAGTTGGATATGTAAAACTTATATCTGTATTTGTAGACAGAAATACTTTATATCCCTCTCCAGGTTGGAAATTCCCTATTGTATTTATATCTAACGAAGGAATCCAAGAACCTCCTTCATCATTGATCATAATATCTATTGAATCTCGTATACTGGAAAAAATAGATGTATCAGCAGGTGTTTCTGGTAAGTAGCTGATATAATTCCATCGATTCGCATTAATTATCAAGGGCCAAATTGTGTTGTCAACACTCAGGCCAGGATAGTAAAGTTCACCGTTAGTCGAATCAAAGAATAAGTAATATCCCTCCGACAGATTAACAGATCCAATGGTGTTAATATTATAGTCTGGAATAAAAGCGCCTCCATGATCATCGTATACAATTTTCAAACCATCGATTCCACCAAAAACAGAGCCTGCTTCCGAATTCTGCGGATACATATTTAATGAAATGAGATTGAATTGATCTGGAATGATTTCAATATAATTGCGGGAATAAACGGTTGCATTTAGTGAAATTACATTAAATGTATTTGCAATTAATAATCCATTACCGGTACTTACATGTATTGATTCTGTCGTACCGTAGCGGTACTGGCTATTATCCCATACTTGTAATGTATATGCATTTCCTTCGACAAAACCATATGAGCGAATGACCAATGGAAATTCACCACTGTACATGCCAGCACCGACACACGAGTCTCCATCCAAAATGGCAACTTCATCACCTGGTTGAAGATTGTTATCATCGATAGTTCCATCGTTTATTACTAAATAAAATGGATCACCAGTTTCTTCAGATGGGAAAAATTTAACGGCCGGAATAAATGGATAATCTCTCATTAATAGTAAAGGTAGCTTAATAAATGGATCTGATTTATCATTAGTTGAATATGGAATTGAAACTGTGTATGCTCCTGAATTGCCGGGTGGAATTGAAACATTAATATCTGTGGATGCTGAAGGAGCCACAACTCCGGATAAATTAGAAAACATTTCCGGACCCAATAAGCCATTGGATCTGAACCAATCAAGGTTTTCTCCCGGCGGCTGCCATTTGAGGTATGTATAGGCTGACCCACCATATTCAATATAATCAATTATAACTTCATGATGTCCTTGTTCTATATATTGATTATGTCCGCACCAGCAGCATCCTTCTGACGAGAAAATCTGATTGCCATCGATGAATATTCTCATATTATCATCAATACAATATTCGAAATAATAATCACCAGAAGTAGGAAAGTTCACAAATCCCGTCCAACGAACATGGAAATTATCATTAGGAACACCCTGCGGTAATTGAGAATTATCGTCCCAATTAAAATTAATATAATCATCTAATCGGAGTGCCAACAATTCTGAAAAGTTATCCCAATCACTATTATTGTAATAATATCCTGTAAAAGAATCATGTAAACTGTCTACCTCCAATAAATAGGATAAATCTTTTACACCATTGTTTTGAATTTGAAAGCTAACATGGGCTGTATCCTCCGATGGAGTCGATTGAATTAGATAATCAGGTAAAAAGGAAATTTCAGCTAAACCCGGCCTTCCGGTAATAGCAATGGAATATATGCTTTCGGAATGTGGATAAACAGATGTCACAACAAAATTATAGTCCAAATTGTTGGTTAATCCTAATACCGTAGCTATCGTATCTACTGTTGATAAGTTTAAAGTATAATCAGACTCATTTGAGAGTTTCATATATACATTATAATTGTTTAAGGAATCACGGTTAACTGCAGACCATTGCAAAGTTAATTCCTGATCATCTACATCCATAATAGCCAAGTGACGGGGATTACCATGATCAAAGTAGTTCGCTCCAATATCCAAAATAGTTCCATCTGGATCGGTGTATAATATATATCCAGCATCAATTAACGGAGACGAATTTGATAATGAAAAGTTATTACTGTCTGGTTCAATAAATTGTGGATCCAGGTATATATTGGAGTAAATATCTGAAGGATCACCGTTGATATTTTGGTTATTAATTATTCCCAGACCAGAAGGATAGCCTGATCCAGCATAAATATTGTCATTGTTCCAAAAATCATTATTGTAAATATTTATATTTCCAGTATTATTTAAAGTCATGGCATATCTGGAGTCAATGATAACATTACTATGGAGAAAAATATCACCGCTATTGTTATTTAATCTAATCCCAGCAGCATCAGAACCATTGTTATTATCTAAGTCAGCGTTCACAATGGTGTTATTATAAATATCAATGTCCCGACTGTTATCTCGAATTAAAATACTTCCATCATAGGTACCATTAATAGTATTATTTCTAATAGTATGTGAATAACTCATGTTATCACTAAAACTACTGTTGTTTTGATAAATAATACCTTTATTACAATTAATTATAACATTTTTCTCAATAATTAATGAGCTTTGATTGATATAAATGCCATGCGTGTAGTTGGTATTGTGTTTTATACTGTTACGACTGATAATCCCAAAGCAGTCATGATGTACACCAATGTAACATTTTCCTGTTAAGGTATTGTTAGTAACAATGAGAGGTTTTATTTGTCGCAGGTAAATAGCTTGGTTATCATAATTATTATCAGAAAAAAAGAAATTGTTATTAATTGTTAAATATCTACATTCATAAGATGCAATATCATTCCCATAATTTTGATAAAAAACATTATCAGATATCAGTACATTTCCGCCTGAACTCCACAATCTGATATTAAGGATTCCCCCGTCATTATTCTGATCCTGGTAATTATGTGAAAAAGTGGAATTCTGGACTGAATAATTACTTCTATTACCGTAAAGAACTAAAGCACCTCGTTGATTATAGCTGAATCTGCAGTGATCAAAACTTACATCGGAGACATGATCTACTCGCACAACTCCGCTCCCAACCCATTCACTCCAACCGTCTCCATTCTCAAAAATAGTGTAATTAAACCTTGATCCTTCTGCATTATTTTGTAACTGAATGTATTCCCAATCTCCCGGTCCGGGTTGACTTGAATGAGAAGTAAATAGAATCGAGTCCTCTTCAGTCCCCATGGCAAATATTGGCCCTTGGGCTACAATTCGATAATAGCCATCGAAAGCAATTATAGCCCCTGGTTCAATCCAAAGGGTATCATTATTTGAGATGGATAAATTCCCCTTGACTATGTAATAATAATTAGAAAAAAGTGTCCCTGAAACTGACCCCGTTAATTCCTGAACCTCTCGAGCAATTAATTGAATAGTTCCAAAATCATAATTATCAGTTAAGAGTAATGATGAAAGCTGTTGAGGCACGCACCCTTCTTTGGAAAATTCGACTGTGTATATTGAAATTGGGAGTATTATATTAAAATAGCCCGTTGAATCGGTGAACACACTATCCCTTATCCCAGTAGAGGTCTCTGGAATAAATAATACTTTCACATTTGAATGATTTGTTTCGTTCTCAATATTTACCATCCCCTGGACCACCAAAAGATTGGAACTATTTGAGACTGCATTTATTTCTGGTGCTATGATTGTTTCAGTCCCATCGTTTAATAAACCGGTAAGAGTATAATAATACGTAGTTCCTTCAGTCAAATCCTGATGAGTAAAGGAATTTTCATTATTTGATAATGTAGCAAGTAAATAATCAGTTGAAATTGATGGAGTTGAAGTAGGACTGAAATATATTTTATATCCTGTCAATGTTCCATCTACGGGTATCGGAGTTCCCCAGGTTAGGGCAATAGATCCATCATTTTGTTGAACAGCATCAAAGGTCACATACGACTCAAACATACTTACATTAAAATGGTGAAATTCGTATGGGACATTGTAAGGAGATGTAAGTGTATCTACATTATCAGTGACTTGAATAAAATAGTCCACTGTTGTACCAAGTGTTTGGCCAGGTATTTCTGTATTATAGCTATCACCAACCGTATTAATCATGGTCACTTCAGTCCAATCCGATTCAACAAACCCTTCTGCTGGAAGTAAATTTGGAGCATTTTCAGAATAGTACGCATCGATAATTGATCCATGATTATGGTTCGCTGTAAGGTCTAATACTATCGCTCCTGATCCTTCATTAAAATTCCAGTACCCAATTAAGTTGCTTTCGGTACCAAAAAGTTCATGATACATATTATTTTGTATTTCTCCTTGCGATCTAGCAACATTCCATATTCTGAAATCATCAATAAATCCGTTCCAGTCAGAGCCATGGTCACGTCGAAATCCAATATAAGGATCTCCATTGGTATCATAGATAGTTCCACTAACCGCCATTGATCCATCGTAGTTACCATTCACATACAGAATACTTTGATTGCCATTATATACAACTGCAACATGATACCACTGACCCGGTTCTAATCTTGTATTACCATCAAAGTTTTGAAATCCATAGCCAGTATCAATATGCCAGCGAATTCGTTTATCCCATGCATTATAATATAATAAAATACTTTCACTTCCATTTGATCCCCGGTTAGAAAATATAGTATAACCATAGTTTGCGGTCATTGGTTTTACCCAAGTTTCTATTGTTATTGAATTAAAATTCCCCAATATTGGATTATAAGGAATGACTACCCTTCCCTGGGTTCCATTCCCATCGAAATAAAGAGATTTATTTTCTTGAGGCAAAGAAGCAAAATCATACAAATTAGATTTATAATATAGAGAGGTGTTTATTGTCTGATCTTGAGTTGGAATAACCTCAGCCGTTACTACATATGGACCAATTGTGTCATTTGTTGTCGATAAGGGTGCATCATTAATAATAAATGGGAAAAAGTAAGGGTTCGCTCCAATGTCAGATATAGTGCCATCATCATCTAGATCATTCGGACTGCCGGCATTAATAGCAGGTGATGTAACACGAAGATCATAATTATTATTACCAATATTTTCAAGTTCTGGATCCATAAATATATTCGCATAAATATCTGATGGATCTCCATTAGTATTTGTGGTTGTTCTCTGGCCAAATCCCTGGGGAAAATCGTCCTCTTGCATAAGAATATTATTGGCATAAAAGGAATTGTACGATAAATCCAGGTAGCCATTATTGTAGGAGTAAAGGGCATTACTATTTCCATAGACTATGTTACTATGAATAGAAAGAGAGTCGTTATAGTGTAAATGAATTCCTTGATGACCATTTGTAAATCCATAAATTGTATTATGATGCGCTTCGACTAACCTATTATTATTATGTAATTGCAGGCCATCGTAACAGCAGTCTTGTGGGTTTCTTACTATAACATTATATGATATTTGCGGTGGGTCTGCTTGATTTTGTGAATTACTATTATAATTATAATAACCAACTAACCCTTCAAAATAGTTATTTACTATATCAACATGAGCATTACTCCATACTCCCAAAACATTCCAAGACTGAACATTTTCCAACAAATTATTTGTAAAAGTAATCAGTGAATTATCATGAAACTGTACCGTCCAATCGTTTTGTATATTATTAAACGTGCAGGAATCAACTGTAGCCGTCGCCC
>CAYXMX010000022.1:0-31474 GCA_964466265.1 uncultured bacterium
TGGATCCCCAATATTCTCCGGACGGCCAGTCTGTTGTCTTCGCCATGGCAGATCATGAGGCCAATCTGGATTTGTTCCTGCTGACACTTAAAACAGGCGAAATGCGTCGCCTGACCAATGATCCGGCAGCAGATTATGGTCCTGTGTGGCATCCAAATGGAAAAGAAATTATTTATACATCCCACACCGGGTCTACCCCCAATCTTCATTCACTCAACTTGACCACAGATGAACATCGGCAAATAACCGATGTGGGGGATGCGGTTTGGACGGCACAGTGGTCGGTAATAGACAGTTCTGTCATGGCCACCACTTTGCCTGATGTGGATACGGTACGAATTGTGAACGTGAATCCTGAGAGAACCATTACCACTGAAAACCTTGTATTGAGAGAGAAATATACAGACTGGCGTCATGCAGGGCCGGACACTTTACTCAAGAATATTAATCCTAAAAAAGAGGTGGATATATTAAAATCGCACCCCTATTCACCATTTATCGGCATTAAGCATATGACTTCTCTGGTGCTACCTCTTGGGAATTCAATTGTCGGGATGACCCAATGGGTAGATGCAATGACCAGGCATATTGTTGCCGGTGTTGGCGTAATTGACTTATCCCAACACCCAACCCATCGGCTGGCGCTCAGCTATACCAATGCTATGGGAGGTCCCATGTGGGGAATGAATGTTTCATCTTTGCTTGATATAAAATCCAGACCATACGATCGAACACAATGGGGAATACTTGAAGAAAATAAAAGTATTTCTTTATGGGCCAGAATGCCCGTTAACCTGGGAAATAATTTGTCCGATAATCATTTGTTTGGAGGTCGGTTAAAATTGACGGATCGCCATGCAAAAATTATTGAAGGAATCGATGAGCAAACGGGCGACAATATCTATGCAGATACTACCCGGTTTTTACCCATGCCGGTGTCTGGGCGAGAAGGTCTCATCGGGGTGTTTTATACGTGGGTAAATCGACGGCCCAATAAACTCAACACCATGAATCCGAAACAGGGATATGGTATTCATTTAGAGGTAGAATATGCCAATTCAGGTTTGTTCGGCGATTTTGATTATACGCGCATGACGACTGATATGTTTTTTAACTTCCTTCCCCACAAGAAAAGCCCTGCGGTTATTTTTGCCCGATTGAAATCCGTGACTATGTTGGGGCAAACTCCGCCCCCTCAGGATTTACCTGCCATTACGAATGATACACCTATCTATATTGGTGGGAATAATATATTAGGAACCGATGAAGTGGTTCATTTAAGGGGATGGAATGAATGGCGATCGGGAGATCGACTGGTTTTCGGGACGGTAGAACCTCGATTCGGAAATGAGAAATTTACCGCCGCTGTATTTCTTGACTTTGGAAATGCATGGGTCAGTGGTGAAAACATGGAAGACTGGCTTTTTACTGGCGGATATGAAATCAGAGCCAACTTACTTGGGTTTATCATTGCTTATGGAACCGCTCAGGATTTTAATCGCTGGCGGGAGAATAAAATACCTGTTAACTATTTACGGTTGTCTCTGGTCAATCCATTTTAAAGCATTATCAGGCTCGTGGCCTTTGACTCCGGACTAAAGGATTAATCGGGAAAGAAGTGGTTAAGGGTTCATAATCATTTGAATTAACACCAACGCATCAATGATATTTAACTGATCATCTTGGTTTATATCAGAAACATAGGCCTGGAGGCCATTGGGCTGGACAGATCCCAAAATATAATCAATCATTGTTAATACATCATTAATGTTGATTTCACCGTCAAAGTTCACATCTCCGCTCACCAGATCAACATTGATACCATTTAAAATAAAAATATCATCCACAGCAGCTTCCACTAAAGAACCATCCCCACTATCGTCAGCGATAAATCTGACTTGCACCTGAGTGGATAATTCGATGTATTGATTTAAGAGAAATTGTTTATAAGTCCAGACATTTTCCGATTGACTGGTTCTTTCCAGGTCGACCCAGTTTTGGCCATCGGCAGTGACCTGAACCACCCAATCATCTGAATTGGGAGCATTGCCTAAATTATTGGTGTACCACCGCCAGTATCCAAACACCGGATTCACGGCGCCGATTAAATTCATAGCGGGGGATAACAAGGTCGTTTTCCCGCCATCTACGTCTCCATCACCTACATTGGAACCGTCAAATGGAACGTTTCCGGTTACAAAAGCAATGACTCCGTCGACAGTGTGGTCGTCTTCCGGTTGGACTTCCATGCCCCCGATGGTGGTTCCAATCGGATCCGCTTTTTCCCAGATCCCGGTGGTTGCATTGTCTCCCTCAATGCCCAATGCCCATCCCAGATCGGACTCGCCGTTGTCAGCGAATAATGTCGGGAATGTATTCATATTTCCTATGAGAAAGAAATGGGTAATGGCGGGAGCATTTTCCGGAGAAAAATATTCATTTCCATAGGAGTCCTCTGCATAAATGTAATAAGTAACAATCGTACCGGGAGACATGGCAGGTATTTCACCCACATATTCATGACTGCTTTCACCCGGATTCATCTGAACCATTACATCGCCGGCACCGAAGGAGTACACCACATCAGCGGTGGATATTTCTCCATCCAGTGAGAATATTAATGCATTGACCGGAAAGGGTTCCGAAGCTGTTTCAACATTTTGAAGCGGTATATGAAGAATACCATAGTCCGGAATAGGAGAGGGGATATTGTGCTGAGCAAAACCATCGATGATTTCCTGAAAAAAAGGCGTGCCATTGTATATAAAACCATCGTCATCATCTGCAGTTAACATTTCAATTAAGAGGTCCGGTAAAGTATAAGGCCTTCCCATCATGGCAAAACGAAACAGGGAATCTGCGTGGGCGGCACCGGACAGAGTATCTCCAAAGGTAGTAATCAAATTTTTTCGCATTTTCCAGAGGGCTCCCATGGATAACTGTCCCAGACAATGGACTTCCCCGCCACAGTCATCTCCTGGATATTGAAGAGAATTTTCTCCATCCCTCAAACAATTCCCCGGTGTGCCAAAAAATCCATCACCCATACAGGGAGAATTTGCCAAAGTCATACCGGCATAATCGCTCAATCCCTCGCCCATTCCGGAACTATAGGGTGACTCAAAAGGATCGTAGGCAAATTGGGTAATCCCATGCTGGTATTCATGGTAAATTACATCAGCCATTTGATCGGTGGCGTTGCATCCGCCTCCAGCTGAAAACATATTCAGACCAGTCCCGTCCCAATATGCATTGCAGGGCCATAACCCGTCTTCACTACCAATATTGACTGCGGCGGGCATGATATAATCTGCGTCGGTTAAGGTGGAATCAATTCGTTTTATCCAATCATGAATCACATTCCCATGGTAATAGGTATCCCGCTCACCGGCGATAGAATTGATATTATCAAAACGGACATTAAAGGTATCTCCAGGAGTAACAACTGAACTGACATAAGCATCCGCCACATTACTGGCATTGATATTGAGATAGGATCCTAAAAATTCGATAGCGACCTGATGTTGGGTGGTTCCGGCCTCGACACTGTAAAAACCGTTCTCATCAGTGTAGGTATTCCCAATATTTTCTACCAACACTTTCACATTTTTTAACGGTCGCTCCGTTTCATCGCCGTAAGGAAGGTCTTTCACCCGGGCGGTTACTGTTCCCTGAATTTCTAGTTCTTCCACACGATCAAATACTGAAAATACTTCTCCGGAATGGGCATCCACCCAGACCAGATAATTACTGACGGATCGCTCAAAACGAGCGGGATCATCGCGGTGAACAAACAGTCCTAATTTCCAGGCCAGACGATAATCTCCCAGGCCGTGGGCATAAATATACAGGGTGGGTTCGTCTACGATGAAATCATCGTTACGGTTGTCAAATGCCACTTCTCCCTTTGCCAGAAGAAGGGCGGTCTCACCGGTGATGTCAGGATGAACATTCATTTGAATATTGGGATAAGTATCTGCTCCGAACCACACCAGGGTATTTTGATGATAGCGGAAATCAATTCTGGATTGATAAACCGGAATCTGTTTATGAGTCTGACGAAAAATAATATACTTCATTCTACCCACTTTTTCGCTGACTTCTAGGTATATTTCATCCGGTTCTATTCTAAAAATATCGGAATTTTCCCGGATGAATGTTTTGGAAAGTGTCAGAGGATCCTGATCGTTTGACGGACTTCTGTGCTGGGGAAATACTCTGTGAGCAGACCCAAGGGATTCATTCATTTTTACGATGGTTTGATTTCCGAATCTGGACTGGATACTTTCTACTGAAACGGGACCATAACGGGTGGAAGTTGAACGCACGACGTCGTCGGCCAGGAGGGTTGAGAATAAGAATAATATCAGGGCTGCATTTTTCATTTTTTTACCAATTGAACAAATCTGACAGAAAAGGATGTTTCTTCTATAACGTTTCCATTGTCATCCTTACTTATGATGTGGAGTTTTTGATTAAAGAGCCTCTTCCCGATGGGAATGATCATCACACCTCCGACGGCAAGTTGTTTCACCAGAGCTGTCGGAAGTTTATCAGCCGCCGCCGTCACGATAATTCTGTCGTAAGGAGATTCCTCCCGGTAGCCTTTCCACCCATTGGTTTGTATGATGCTTATATTTGTAAAACCCAGTAATGGGAGTCTGGTTCTTGCGGATTGCGCCAATTCTGGTATTCGTTCCAGAGAAATGACCTGTTGAGCTAACATTGAAAGAACAGCTGCCTGATAACCGCATCCCGTTCCCACTTCCAAAACAGAATGGTGTGCCAAAAGTTGAAGGCGCTCAGTCATATATGCCACCATAAAAGGTTGGCTGATAGTCTGGCCGTATCCAATGGTCATGGGCCCGTCTTCATAGGCCAATGATCGATATTGTTTATCAACAAATAAATGACGTGGGACTGTTCTCATTGCTTTTAGAACCCGTTTATCTTTTATCCCCCGTCTTTGGATCTGGTCTACCACCATTTGATGACGAAGTTTTTCCATAAAAATCCTTGTAGAAAGTTGAATAATTAGGTCAACTTCCAGTTCAGATTATACAATAATAAATGAAAACACTGCGCAAAATACTACTTTATTTATTCTTCATTCTTTTTTCATTAAATGGAGCCGAAACTCCCTATGTACTGTTAATTTCCTTTGATGGATTCCGGGCGGATTATCTGGACTGGTATCCAACTCCCCATTTTGATGAGTTGGCTCAAACGGGTGTGAAAGCAGATGGGCTGAAACCGGTATTTGTCTCCAAAACATTTCCCAATCATTACAGTATTGCCACCGGGATGTACATTGAAACCCACGGGCTGGTCGGAAACTATTTTTATGATGAAAAACTGGATGAAACTTATACCATCAGCGATCGGTCAAAAGTGGAGGATGCCCGGTTTTACGGCGGTGAGCCGATCTGGGTGACTGCGGAGAAACAAGGGGTCAAAAGTGCTTCTTATTTCTGGGTGGGATCAGAAGCCCCTGTGGGAGGAATCCAACCAAGTATCTGGAAAAAATATGATCATCATTTCCCTTTTCCTGCCCGGATTGATTCCGTGGCCAAATGGTTCAGTTTGCCGGAAAAAATCCGCCCTCATCTGGTATTACTCTATTTTCACGAACCGGACAATACTGGCCATCGCTACGGCCCCAGAAGCCCTGAGACAGAAGCCATGGTGGATTCCATGGATGTTCTGTTGGGACAAATCATGTCATCGATGAAAAAACTGGATATTTTTTCGAAGTTGAATATTATTGTGCTTGCGGATCATGGTATGGTAGCCATCAGTCCTGATCGGACGATTGATTTACCAGACTATGTGGATTTGTCCGGTATTAAACAGGAGGGGTCAGGTCCTTTCTCCCTGCTATACGGTAGGGATAAAGAAAAATTAGACCATATTGTGAATCAACTAAAAACAGTTCCTCATTTAAGGGCATATAAAAAAAAGGATATCCCTAATCGGTACCATTTTAAGCATCATTATCGGATTAAAGACGTGCTTCTGGTGGCGGATGAAGGCTGGTATATACTGGAGAAGAAATACCATGGGGCTGATAAATGGAGTTTGAAATTTTTGAAGGGCGGAACCCACGGATATGATAATGAATTGCGAAGTATGGAGGCCATTTTTCTGGCAGAAGGGCCGGCATTTAAAAAAGGTTATATTCGACCGACCTTCGAAAATATTCATGTTTATCCCCTAATCGCCAAAATACTGGGATTGACTCCCTATGAAAAAATCGACGGCAAACTGGAAAAAATATCAGATGTGCTAATCGATGATTAATTTTATATATTTTTGATACCAGGATTTATAAACAGATGTTTATAAATATAAAACAATTTTTTCTTTTGATGATATCTGTCACCATGGTATTGGGCCAGGGGATATCACCTCCCGACACTTCCGCCCTCGATACCAATGCTTTACTGATTGAATGGAAGCATAAAACATTAACTGAAAATATGGTCAAGTTTGGCGGGACCGCTTTTGTATTACCTCTGCTGTTCGCACAAGAGGGGTTTGATAACTCGCAATATAGTCAATTGTGTTTTGCCGCTTCAGCCTTCGGTATGATGTATGGTTTCAAGAAGGTTCAATCCGGAAAAGAAGAAAAAATCCGAAATCTTCGTCATAATCTGTTACCAAATAACCCTGAAATAGTTTGGAAAAGAAAAGTGGATCCATCATCTTATCTCTTATCAATGGCGTGGAGATCCATTCTGGGGTTCGGCATCGGCAGCCTCATTGGTGCATCCTTGGATATTGTTTCATCCGGTCTGCTCCCGGATAATAATAATGATATTAACCATGTGATGGCTGGGGCAGTCGCCGGTGGTATTTATGGTTTTTATAAGGGATTGGAAAATTCAAATAAAAATTACGACCTGCCAGTCGGATCCCCTTTTCAATCCATATGGTTTGCTGCCTTGACAAATTATGCACTGGAATATGGCTATTATCATACAATAAACAAAAATGCACCTCCGGATAACACACAATTTCTGATCTCATGTTCTCTGTATTTTGGATATAATTACCCAAATTGGAAGGACATTTTTTCAAAGAATGAATAAGAAATGATGAAAAAAACGATACAAATGATTGCAATGATCTCTTTTCTTTTTATCGGAAACGGTTGCTATATTTATAATGGTATGACCCTGGCATCTCCTCAATATATCCAGCGCTACAGTATTCAACCAAAACCTGTCAATACATTGCGAGTGGGATATGGAGGCGGAAATGGTTTTAGCGCACTGGAAGCCGGGGAGTTTGAACATCCTGATTTAGACTCATCTGAAATTGCCAATATTGAATGGGACTACTCAGTGGACGAACCATTTATCCTGTGGCAGGGAGGAAAAAGATGGGATTTAGGTTTTGGGTTCAATCATGATGAAAAAACAATCGGAAAAGAAAGATGGAAAGCCTGGGGCATAACCATGAGTTCCATGGTATATCATTCAAACTTAGACCAATGGTTTCAACATGTATCCTTATTGCAATTCTCATGGCTGAAAAAGGGATATCGTGCCACAATTGATTTTCAGGATTGGGACGCCATCGGCGAAGAGTATAGACTAACTTATTCTCATCTCTTTGGCAGCAATCCGGAAACTTATTTTATTCATTGGGGAGGAGGACCGGTTGTGAGTTTAAGTTTGATCAGATTGAAATCCCGATTAAACAGTAATCCATTTATTGAAGATTTTAAACAGAAAGTATTTCCTGGAGTCCGTTGGTTTATTAGTTTTAAGACGGGAAACATGCAAGTGGGATTTGAACAAATTACCCTTTGGCCGTTCATTGATGAAAATATTAGTTGGAACGCCGGAGTCACCTTCAGTTTTGATTTATTAAAGAGAAAATAGTTACTCCTCCCGGTAAGCTCGTCACTGAGAAATTGTAAAGTTGGGGTAAAGGCTTTCATCAATATTTCCTGAGAAAAGTACTAATGTCCAGTCGATGGCTGTTCCCGATTCCAGTGATATTGTTTTCTCCTGCCTGTCACCGCCCAATTTTAATGAAAGTGTCGAATCAGAATAGAAATAACCTTCAATAAACCAAGGTGGAAAAATGGTCCTTGGGCCAATATTTTTTATAGTGCCTCTTCCATTTAGTTTTGATGAATAAACAGTATAAGACGTGATAGTTAAAATAACATCTTCAATTTTATCTATGTTTTCACTACCAACCAAATATGAAGTATCTTTACAATAAAAATACGTTATACCCAATAAAACAAGTATTGCTGAAAAAATTCTTTTCAGAGTGGAATTATACCCTAAAACAACTGCATGCTAAAAAACTAATTTATTCTCATAAACCTCAGGCTGATATTGAAATAGAGTCCGGAGCCATCCAGCGTCGGTGCCCCTGTATTTTTATCCCATTCTCCATCGTATGTTTTGGCTTTATCTCCTTCTCCCTCCGAATATTGCCAGGTTCCGTGAACACCCGGTCCGCTGATACCGCCTTGAAAAACCATGTCCATTCTGCGGTTTATCATGATTTCCGTTTGAATACCCAGTAAAGGAGAAATAAACAGGGTAATCACATCGTGGTTGGCATCATCCCTTCTAAATACAAAATTCAGAGGAAGATCGATGATCATATTCAAGTTGAATTTTGGTGTATAAAGAAACCGGTATACCATTCCGCCGCCCATGGTAAACATTCCATCCTTATGACGACGACTGTCCATGATGGTTCCTCCCCCAAAATAACCGTTAAATGCCCATCGGCCGAAAGGGTTTAACTGGAGGGAAACACCGCCCCTGTCCAGTCCACGTCTTTTCTGATTATAGGTAACATAAATTCCGGCGGCAGCTTTGGGAGGATGAATCATTTCTGTCGCTTTATAACCGATTTTCACCCGACCCCATTTACGAACCACGGTCCCAACACTGGCATCACCACTGACTTTATCCAGTCGAACGAGACCTACCGAACTGCCGGGTATAATGATTTCACGATCTCTTAAACTTTTCTTTTTATCCAGACGGGAAATTCCATAAATGGTTCCCTTTCTGATTCCCATATCGGATCCCAAATATAAGGTCACATGACTCCCATCCACTGCCAGTACTTCTGATGTAATAGTATATAGCTCCTGAAGAGCACGAGATACATTCCATCTAACCATTCGAAGCGCTTTGATCAAAGATTCTCCACTGCTTCCACCGGTATAGGTGGTACTGATAGGGAAGTTTTCAAGTGTTTTTCCTGTCTCAACATCCAGTAATATGATATTGGCATGGATAATGGTTTCAATATTGTAGGGATAAGGTTCATCTTCCCGGTGTTTTGTGGCAGAGCGAATGGCCCCTTTGACCATTTCAATGGCGACCGTTTCCCAGAAACTTTTATCATCGTCGTCATCCTTTTCTTTGTCTTTTTTGGGAGGGACTCCTTTTTGACTGAAATGGATCACGTCTACATTCATGGCTTCCTTTGCAGAGGCAATTCCTCCCAGTTCCAAAATATCTTTTTCATCAATCAATCCCGCCTGATGAAGGGCCAATTCATCTAAAATGGTTTCCAGTTGATTGCGGTCGATGACCTCGTACCGTCCCAGGGACGTGGCGACTTCTGCCACAATTTTTGAAATGGTTTGACCGATATCGTTTTCGGAGTCACCCTGTTTAGACGAAAGAACCAACAAACGTTTTTTTGTATCGGTCACTTGAGGAGAGATGGTCTGGGAAGCAGCCATCGAGATTAAAAGAATGAAAATGATGGGCGTTTTCTTAAAAAAGAACATGAAATTTAACGGTAAATATATGACGCCCTGAAATTAGTGTTTGTGTCGAAAATCACAGATTATCTGTTTCCACCCCAGAGAAACGTAATAAGATTCTGAGTGTTGATTGGTGGCAATGTAATAATCTTGTTCAAAACCCAGTATCAGGGCAATGTGTTTATGAATATAATAGGACATTTCAGATAAAACCTGGAATCGCGAAAGATCATTTTCGACTACTTCACTGATTTGATCAAATCCTTCAATCTCAAGTTTAAAATCCATCCCATGGATAGAATGATCCCAAAAGAGTCCGGCCTTCAGATAAGAAGTTTTCCTCGTATCGTTCAAATAATCGGACATATCATAAGCCTGTCCCAGTTCCACATTAATATGGCCACGGTCATAATCACGGATAAAATATCCCAACCCCTGATTAAAATGGTAACGCAGATTTAAGTCTGCCCGAGTATTTTTCTGGTAAGATACCGTGGTAAAATTATATAACTTCCCGGAATCAGAGTATTTATAACTGCCTTTATACCGTAAATAAATATAGGATTCTTCCCCCAGTTCATAACCAAACATTCGCAGATCCCGGAAGGTGTTGGAAGTGACTCTTTTCAGTCGATAATATACATGACCGCCATTGATATCTCCGTCATGGGTCAGGCCGGACCGGGCATATTGTGTCCAGGCAGCCGGTGTTTTATGAGTGTCTTCAGCCGGTAATATGGTTAGTAATAGAAGAAGAACCGAAAACAGCATGATGTTTATTGCTTAATTTTTTTTCCGCTCCTCATGATGAGGATAGCAGCCACAGTAAATGAAAATGTCATTAAAGTGGCAATCAGGGCACTGTGCAATGGTGGCGAATCATAAATTCCCAGAATGGTATACCGGATACCATTTATCATATAAAAAATAGGATTAACCATGGATATTTTCTGGGCCCACCCTGGGAGCATGTGGATAGAATAGAAGATTCCTCCCAGGAAACTCAGGGGAGTCAAAAAGAAATTTTGCATCATGGCCAATTGATCCCACGTATCTGCCAATTGCCCCAAGAGAAGCCCCATACTGGAAAAGGCCCAGGACACAAGGAAGATGAATCCCAAAGTGGCCAAAGGCTGCTGTATCGGCATATCAATAAGTAATACTCCCACCAGCATGACCAACACACCATTAACGACTCCCCGGATCGTGCCACCAATAATATACGCCAGGCATATTTCCAGACTGGATAGAGGAGCGGACAGTAAATCGGGTAATTGCTGGAGTAATTTTAATTGGAGCATGGAGGAGGAAGAATTCGAGCTGGCATTGGTGAGGGTGGTCATCATGATCAGTCCTGGAAGAATATACAGGGTATAGGGAACGCCGTCAATTTCACTGATCCGCCGTTGAAGGGTAAAGCCAAAAATGAGAATGTAAAGCGCTGAAGAAATTAATCCCGGTAATACGGTTTGACGGTAGACCGAAAAAAAACGGTTGACCTCTCTTTTGGTGAGGGTATAAAGTCCAATCCAGTTGGTACCGGTCATTCTTCGATTCCTTTTCCGGTTAAACTCAGGAAAACGTCTTCCAGGGAGGCCTTTTCGGTAGAAATATTCAGGATATGGCAGCCATGATTAAATAATATTTGAATAATTTCAGCCATGACCGCTTCCGGTTCTTTCACCGTAAAGTGGAGGCGATTATTTTCAAAGGTAAAAGAAAAAGAAGATAAGGCTCCTTTCAACTCATCGCACCAGCCAGTCATGTGAACATTGATACCGGAAGTCCCCAACTCTTTGGTCAATTCCAAAGGAGATCCTTCTTTAATAATTTCTCCCTGATCTATAATTCCCACTTTTTCACATAACAACTCAGCTTCTTCGATGTAATGGGTAGTGAGTAAAATAGTTTTCCCTTGTTGGTGGAGGTCTCTCAGGTAATCCCAAAGTTCATGGCGCAGTTCCACATCCACACCGGCGGTGGGTTCATCTAAAATGATTATTTTTGGGTCGTGAACCAGTGCTTTGGCCAGCTGATAACGCCGTTTCATTCCACCGGAAAGTTGTCGCAGTCGGGAATGACGTTTATCTTTCAACCCCAATCGATCTAATAATTCTTCAATCCGAGGTTTGGCTTTTTGAGTACTCATTCCATAGTAACCGGCGTGGAAATAGAGCAATTTCTCAATGGGAAAAAACCAGTCGATGGGTAATTCCTGGTGGGCAATCCCCGTGACTGATCTGGTAAAACGAAAATTTTTTATGGTATCTTTACCATATATTTCTGTAATACCGCTATTTTTTAATACTAACCCAATCAGAATATGGATAGTCGTTGTTTTTCCCGCACCGTTCGGCCCGAGCAACCCATAAAACTGGCCATCTTGAATGGTCAGGTCTACGCCCCTCAGGGCCACCGTATCCTCATATTGTTTATGAAGATCGGAAATATGGACAGCCGGTGGTTTCAATTTTTGATATCAAAGCCGATGTTGTGGTCAAACGGACTGGGGAAATCAAACCCCTCTACATTGGGAAAATGGACGATGGAAGCGAGGTATACCCAGGGAATTAATATTGATGCGGAAACAGACTGATGAGCTTTCTTATTCTTGGCGGTGGGAACCGGGAGTCTAAAATCCGGGTTTTCAATCCATACACCATTTTCATCATACCCCAATACTTTGGCAAATAGTTTCTTTTGAGTAATCCCCAATTCTTTCAGTGCTTCCTGTTCTGTTAAAATCAGCAGAACAATATCTTCCACAATATCTTCTATTTTCATCATATCTGTTTTTTCTCCTTAATCGAATAGAGAAGTTAAAAGAAGGAATTGAATTCTAACACGACCAAAATTAAAATTCCCGTTTGGCCAGAGATCGATATCCCCATCGCAAGGGGAGATAAGTAAATAAACCATTATAGATGACGATGATCAGGATTAAGACCCAAAAAGGAACCACCGGATAAACTCTTTCAATATGAGAAAGGATCCAAACCATGGCGGTTACCATTCCGGTCAGATAAAATAAACTGGTGACCACCGTAATAATTCCCCCGGTACCGGAGCTGATCCTCATGGGGTTGGATTCTTCCGGCTGAAGATAAACGGTGCCTAATCCAAGGGATAAGCTGGTGAGTGAAACGCTGGCGATCAGTAAAAAAACAGTTGCAGATATGTTAATCAACGTACTCTGGCCCAAGTAATGGTTACTCACCACCGATACAATTTCTGCCAGAACAAAAAATAAAATAACCGTTAAGTAGAATTTTTCCTGAAACAAGCGATATCGTGCCATGGGGGCGGTCAGTAAGAGCCAAAGTCCTCGGCCTTCCAGGCTCATAAGGGGAAAAACGAAACGGGCCGTCAGGGCAGCCAGAATAAACCCACTAAAACCAAAATTCAAAATGTAAAATAACCGTTGCCAGAAGAAACTCATGGTATCCATCTGGACCCTTGCCCGGGAAAGGTTGATTAAATAAATGGCGATAAAAAAGCCAAAAATTAAAAACTGAAGCCACTGTTGAGGGGTGCGGATAAACTGGAGAATTTCTTTTACCATCAAGGCTCTGGTCTGGCCCGGCAACCATTTAAAGGTGGAGAGAAGCCGGCTGGGGCGGTGTATTCCCGGCTGTTTTCTTCCTCTGGATTCATCCATAATTTGGACGGTAGAGTAATACAGTCGTTCTGCTGCCAGGGTGGCCAGGGTGGAAATCACCTGCGCCGTGGCCATTAACAGGGTGGAATAATAGATGAACTTCAGCCAGTTTTGATCGATGATCAGCTCAAACAATTTGGTAAACCAGTCGCTCGGGATGAGTGGAAAAGGTGTCTGGGACAGGTTAAAGAGGTATCGGTCCATGGCCCTAAAACTGGCCAGATCCCCCACCAGGATAGTTTCTTTTTGGCTCGTTTGAAAATAGAGGGCGCAGATACCGGTGAACAAAACACCCAGGAATAAAAAAATGGACCTGATTTTGAACCATCTGGAAAAATAAACCACCCATAAAACGATCAGCATACCGATTCCACCGGCAATAATGAGCATGGGAAACAATCCGGAAATCATTATCATTGAAAGATGAAATAACCCCAGAGATTGAACATGGCCATAGGCTAGGGTCATGGGGAATCCCAGAAGAAGAATGGCCCAGGAACTGTAAATCAGGTTTTCGGTAAATTTGATTTGAAAAATCCGGACATAACCCAGTGGCAATGTCAGGTAAAACCGAACTTCATCTGATCGATAAAGGGTCGAAAATGACGTAATGATATTGGATAAAATGAGCATATAAAAAATAATGGACCAGCCCAGATAAAAAATACGATTCAGAAGGATACTCCCCACCTCTCCTTGCTGTTGGAGAAATAATGCCCCCCGATAGAACAATTCATATCCTCCCCAGACAATTCCAAGGATAATCAGGAAAGAGACTCCTGTCTCCAGCTTCCTTTTGAGTATTCTCGTTCGGACGTACACCAGTCCGGAACGACATTTAACCCCGAGCAGTTTGAAGGGAAAATTCACGGAAATTAATGATCTTCCTTTTCAATAATATCGAGAAACATTTCTTCAAGGCTGCCAATGGAATGGCTGCGTTTTCTAAAATCGTCAATGGGTCCGGTTCCCAGTAAAGCGCCACGGTTGATAATGGCAATCTTGTTGGAAAGTTCCTCAGCCACATTCAAATTATGGGTCGAAAGGAAAACAGCTACGCCGTTGTGGGCTGTTTCCCTGAGAAGTTCTTTAATAATCCGGGCGGTTTTTGGGTCGAGTCCAACCATGGGTTCATCAATAATCATGATCCGTGGGCGGTGAAAAAAAGCAGTAGCAAATACGACCCGCTGCTTCATTCCCCTCGAATAACCTTCAATTCTTTCATCGAGCCAATCACCCATTTCCAGTCGTTCTCTATAATATTTTAACTGACTGTGGATTTCATGGTGTTTCATCTGAAAAATATGTCCCATCACATCAAAAAATTCCAGTCCGGTCAATTTATCGTAAAGATAGGGAGCGTCAGGAACATAACCGATCTTTCGTTTGACATCGATGGGGTCTTGCTGAATATCCTGTCCATCAATTAAAATGGTTCCTTGATCAGGCCGCATGAGTCCCACCAGCATTTTGATCGTGGTGGTTTTTCCCGCACCATTGGGCCCCAGAAAACTGAATAAGTCTCCCTCTTTGACATCAAAAGAAACCTGGTCAACGGCGGTTAAGTTTCCAAATGTTTTGGTAATATTTTTCACGGATATCATTTGTTTTCCTAGTAATGTTCCTGAATAATTTGGATTTGGATTTGACCCAAAATAGGAATCAGATCGGTTAATCGAGTAAAATCGTTTTCTAAAATGGTGATGTGGGTCGCATCGGCCGTTTCCTGACCGAGGGTCGGATCCACTGCTTTCCAGCCTTGGCCGTTCCAAACGGCTGGCCAGGCATGGTAATAGAATTTTCCATTGAGATAGACCAACCCAATTTGGATTTTAGTTGGAATGCCGGCGCTCCGGGCGAGAGTGGTAAACAAAACAGTGTGTTCGCTGCAATCTCCCTGTCTTTCTTTCAGGATTTCGGAAGCAGATGCCAAATTAACCACTGGTCGCTTATCCAGATAGTCGTAAACCCACTTTGTCATGTTTGCAATGAGACGGACGTTGTCTCTACTTTTTTCCTTCAATACTTTTACCTGTTTTAACACGGCAGGGTCGGCGGTTTCCAATATGGACGACCCGGTGAGGTATTTTAGAAGTGAATCTGATCCATTCAAAGTTAAAACAGGTTTCAACTGTATTTGCAATGGATAGGTTTGGATCACTTTTTGACGAGAGGATTGTTGGCGTAACATGATTTCCGGATCAATACCGGTGATTTCCAGGGTCAGTTGTTTTAGAGCGGACGGATCTTCAATACGACCTTTTACTGGTACAGCATAGGCGTTCAGTAAATCCAATCCCCTGATTGTTCCCATCATTTCAAGTGCCACTTCCGGGGTGGTTCGTTCCCTCACAAGACCCAATAGAGATTCTTCTCTCCAGGTGATTCCACTTTCATCCAGCCAGATCATGGTGGGAATACCGCCAAAATCTATTCGTATTTTATTCAACTCTAATGTTTCGTTACCGATGATACGTTTCTCCCGTCCTTTATGGGTGGCTGTTACCGTTCCCATTTCTTTTGACACAGGATCATAAACGGAAAATTCAATCACTTCTCCCGGTTGGATACCCCGCCAGGCCAAAAGGGGCTGAATCCCAAGGTGGGTATAAAGATTTTCCGGGACAGAGACTACCTGATTCAAACTGTCGCCTCCCCGGATAACCGTTAGAGCCAATTCTTTTCCGGTTACTTCTCCGGATATTTCCGTAGTGTAAGGATCGGAGATGATGAAAAAATGAAAATTATTTAAATGAAATAAGGTATCCACCCGGACGGAATTTTGAATACTAATTTGGGTAACCAGACCGGCCAGGGCTGCTTTAATGTGCATCTGGCTGATAAAACGGTAGCCGTTGGGGCCACGGTTCAGGATAGAAAAAACAGAATAACCGATTGGCGTTCCGTTTTGTTTAATGATCATCCATTCAGCATCGGATGAAATATTTTTTATTCCAGTTTCAAGTGTACTGAATTTTACGGTACTGTCTGGAGAAAAATAATTTTCCTTAATAAGAAATCCTATCAGGCAAACCCAGATCAGAAAAACCAAACTACGGTAGATCCGCTTTTGACAGACCTTTTTCATCCAAAAATGAGAAATGGTAATATCATAATACGATTATATACAAAGAAATGACTTGACCAGATTAATCCGGATTTTCTGATGTTAGCAATCTGACTTTTCTCCAATAGAATAAAGCGAGACCACCCTGGTAGAGCAATGTGACCAGAAGAACCGCCATATATGTGGAAACAACGACTTTTGTCAAAAGTTCTTGCAGCACATTCTCCCCGGTGATGCCCAATACATTGAGTTGATGAATCAGAGAAGGAGAAACCATTTCTAATACTGTCTCAGGATTGAAAGTGATCCACTGGGTAATTGTATAAGTCCAGACGACGGTCAGGAGCCATATTTGGCTGCCGGTCAGCCATTTTCCCGCCAGAGGTAGATTTTTATCAACCTGCCTACTTCCCTGTATTTCCATCCATCCGGAAAAAGCGACGAATAGGGATATGAGGATTCCTGTAAAATGATAATCCAGAAATGACAGAATCAAAGACAGGATAGCAACCACTAAAATAGTGATTCCATTCCATTTAGATGTCCGTTTTATTTTGAAAAGTGTATTTTGTCTTGATGGCATCACATTCTCTTTTACTTCATTTTATTTTCATATTAAATGACGTTATCTTTTAGGATACAGGAATTATCTAATTATTTGAACAGGGAAGTTAAAAGACGAAGTTGAATTCTAATACAAACAAATCAATGAAATAACCCATCCTTTTCGGAAAGATCCCGGGATAAATCAAAAGTGAAAGTAGTTAATTCCCCTTAATCATTTTATACACAGCACCATTATAATCCACAAAGTATAATTCACCGGCATTATCTTCGCCAAAAGAAGAAATATATGTTGTGAACCTTCCTCCCCCCAAATTGATTTCATCACTCCTGTTTTTAAAATCAGTTGCCTGGCCATTCACTTCTTTGAATGTCCAGATATTTCCTGAACAATAATCAGCGAAAAAATAAGTGCCCCAAAACTCCGGAAGCTCTTTTCCCCTGTAAACAACCCCTCCGGTTACGGAACAGCCATCTACATTGGTTTCACCAAATCCTGTGAGAACTTTCATATAATTTGCATCATTGGGATATTCAAAAATGGGTAGTACACCAGTTGTATCGCAGTCCTTTTTTGGATTGTAACAGTGATTCCCTTCCATGATATGCCATCCGAAATTCTGTCCCCCGGCATCTTCAGCTGAAACAAAATCAATTTCCTCCCACATATCCTGCCCCACATCACCGATATAAATATCTCCTGTTTTCCTGTCAAAGGAAAACCGCCATGGATTACGTAATCCGTACATCCAAATTTCTCCCAGAGCTTCCTTGTTATCAACAAATGGATTGTCATTCGGAATAGAATATGGTTCACTATTGTTTATGTCGATTCGTAATATTTTTCCAAAAAGATTATTTAACTGCTGGGCATGGTTGAAAGGATCTCCCCATTTACCACCATCCCCTAAGGAAATATATAAATACCCTTTAGGACCAAAAACCATGTGACCGCCATTATGGTTACTAAAAGGCTGTTTTATTTTTAATAAAACCTTTTCAGATGATTTGTCCAGTTGATCAGGATATCTGGACAGGGTCCATTGTGATACAGTGGTATAGTCTTCTTTATCAATATAGTTGAGATAAACAAAACCATTAGATGGATAATCAGGATGAAATGCCATCCCTAATAGTCCCCGCTCATCTCCCGGTATAACCGGGTGATGAATTCGATCCCGAAGGTCTACGAATGGGGTTCGAATCTTCTGTCCATTTTTGATGATAATAATGAGTCCTTTTTGTTCCAGGACAAATAGGCGATTACTTTCGCCGGGTGGTTGACAGACATAAACGGGTTTAGTAAATCCATCAGCGACAAGGACGGATGATAATGAGGGTTCTTTTGAAAATAATAGGATGGGAAGAAAATATATGATTTTTTTAAACACGGGGGAAATTAATCAGAAAACAATTTAGAATTTCTATTTGGATAAAGAGCTGATAAACTTAACAAACTTTGTCCTAACACATTACTTGAAAATATTAGAATTATGGATTTCATTACTTTCAAAAAGTTAATGATTTACTGTAAAGGAATAGTCACCCGAAAAAAGGGAGTATTCATTGAATTGGTTTGGTCAGTTTCAAACGATCTGTGGAGAAGTGTAGCAGTTACCCATCCCAATATCCATCCGGCGATAACATCAGAAATATAATGATTCCCGACATAAACCTGGCTGTAACCGCTTACCAATGTATAACCGATCATCATAGATTTCATTTGGGGAAAGGAAAGGGCCATGGTTGTTGCCCAGGCGGCCGTGGTGGCGCCGTGCCCGGAAGGAAAAGACGACGTCCAGCGGGAATTCCACAAGCGGGGTTTGTATTGACGACGTGGACGGTCCTTTTGAATTACATATTTTCCTAATGCAATGGGTAATTGGACTCCAAGCGTTGATGCAGTAATGGAATGCATTTTTTCCAATTGCAACTGAAGAATCCCGGTATAGCCGAATTCAATGAATGGGGTGGATAAGGCAATGGATTCCATGGAAATATCCAGTAATGCAGAATGATTATCACCTTCCAGAGCCCGGGTTAATGATAAGTCTATTTTAGAAAAGAGATTCTCACCATGGCTGATTCCGAAAAACAAACAGAGAAAAAATAACAATCTCATTTTAATAATTGATGAAATTCTTCTTCAGTTAAGATGGGAATTCCCAACGCTTTTGCTTTGGTTAATTTTGATCCGGCGCCGGGGCCGGTGACCACATAAGTTGTTTTGGTGCTGACAGACCCGGCAGCCCGGCCACCGAAAAATTCCACGGTGTCTTTGGCTTCTTTTCGGGTCATTGTTTCCAGTGAGCCGGTAAAAACAAATGTTTTCCCGGCGAAAATCTGTTCAGAGCGGTTGTCCTGTTTTTCAATGGTGACACCCAATTGAAAACATTGATTAACAATGGCCTTGTTATTTTCGTCAGACCAGAAATTCACAATGGTTTCTGCTGCAATAGGACCCATTTCATCAATGGCCTCCAATTCTTCAATATTTGCTGACATGAAGACCGCTATATTTCCGTCGAATGCTTTTTCCAAAACTTTGGCTCCGTGTTCTCCCACATTCCGGATCCCCAGGGCGTGGACGAATCGATGAAAGGATGTTTTTTTAGAAGCCTCAATGGCATTTACTATATTCATAGCTGATTTTTCCGCCATGCGATCCAGGGTGGTCAGTTGTTCGAATTGAAGTCTGTAAATATCGTTAAATGAAGTCACCAGGTTTTGATCAACCAATTGATCGATTAACTTTGTTCCTAATCCATCAATGTCCATAGCAGATTTCGAAACAAAATGATCCAGACGGCGCTTCACTTGTGCCGGACAGGAAAGGTTTTGGCATCTGGCGACCACTTCACTCTCGGGTCGGAAGACGGTATGTTTGCAAACCGGACATTTGTTAACCATTTTGAAGGGGACTGAATTGGTCGGTCGTTTTTCTTGAATCACTTTCACCACTTGGGGAATCACATCCCCAGCTCTCTGAATTAGAACGGTATCTCCCACTCGGATGTCTTTTCGGTTGATTTCATCTTGATTATGAAGAGTGACATTTGAGACTACTACACCACCAACTTTAACGGGTTGCAATTTCGCCACCGGCGTTACGGCTCCCGTCCTACCTACAGATAATTCGATGGCTTCGACAATGGTTGTTTCTTGTTGCGCTTTGAATTTTCCGGCGATGGCCCAACGGGGTGAGCGACTCCGGACACCCAATCGGTTCCGTAAATCGTAGTCATTCACTTTGATGACTGATCCGTCAATTTCATAGGGGAGCCAATGGCGCTTTTTTTCCAGTTTATCATGAGACTGGATGGCTTTTTCAATCCCGTCTACTTTTTTTATTTCCGGATTAACCGGAAAACCCCAATCCCGCAACGTCGATAAAAACTGGCTATGGGTAGAAAAAGTGACTCCGTCAATTTTTCCTGCCTGATAACAGAAAACAGATAAAGGACGATCGGCCGTTATTTTGGGGTCCAGTTGACGCAGACTGCCGGCAGCGGCATTCCGGGGATTGGCAAAGGGAGATTTTCCAGCATGTTCCCTCCGTCTGTTTAAATGATCAAAGTCATCTTTACGAATAAAAACTTCCCCTCGGACCTCTAACCATTTTGGAATCGGGTTACCGTTGGATCTCAAAACGAGAGGAATCGCCCGAATGGTTTTTAAATTCTGAGTAATATTTTCTCCGGTGGCCCCATCTCCCCGGGTAGACCCATGGAGGAAATGTCCATTTTTATAAACGATTTCTACAGCCAATCCGTCCAATTTAGGCTCCACCACGTACTCAATACTCATTTCTCCTCCAAGATTACGAATAATCCGTTCATGGAACGCCAGTAATTCTTCATGGTCCATGGCATTGGAGAGAGACATCATGGGAATACTGTGTGCAATGGTCCCGAATGCGTCCAGAGGTTTCGCCCCGACCCGCTGGGTGGGAGAATCAGCCGCAATGTACTCGGGGTAGGCTTCTTCCAATTCCTGTAGATGGCGAAGCAGACGGTCATACTCAGCGTCTGATACCAAAGGATCGTCTAAAACATAATAACGGTAATTGTAGTCATTTAATTCTTTCCGGAGAGAAAGAATGGTTTCCTGAAGGTTCATTTTTTTGGGGATAACTGCTGTTTATAATATTCAGCAGGATCAATGAGAGTTTGTTTAACCGGTTCCACATACCCGTTTTTATTCAAGGGGATTGCGTAAATAGAGCCGTCTTTTAATGATACGACAAAAAAGTATTCAATGGACTTAGCGGGGGTAATCAACGGATTAAACTGGTGTCGATACCGCGAACGAATCATCTTTAATGGAAATTCCATGTAATTTTCCATATCGTCTGATTTAATAAAAACGCTGATTGTTTCAATATCCTTTTCATCTAAATCGACAAATAGGTCCATATTATATGGACGGGTGTTAAACATGATTTTTTCTGGATGATGGAACAACTTTTCCGAGGCGGGGTAGGGACCCCTTTGGGGTAAATCAGAATCAGAAACTTGAATGTAACCGACGGTGAGCAGGAATAATAAAAATTTCATTCTTTTATTAAACTGTTGACATATCGATCAAGAAAATTGGTAATAGAAAAACGATTTTCTTCTCCAAGATCGAATGTATTGTTTCGATAATTTCCATCCTGATCCACGTGATATTCCTGGTGATATGATTCAGCGTTTTCTGTAATATCCATCAGAGCTTTTTCCAAATAATTCACGTCAGAAAGTGTATTATATAATCCAAAGGATACGCGTACCATCCCGGACTTCAATTTAAATATTTCATCAAAATCATTTTCATCCACTGTTTCGGTTGCTTCCAGCAAATCGTCAATAATCATTTCTTTGACATAAGGATGTGCGCAAAAACATTCATTTCGAACAGCAATATTGTGATAATCATTCAAAATGGCTGCCGTCAGTCCATGATCCATTCCCCTGATATTAAATGAGATGGATGCTGCCCGGGGACAAATATGGCAATCAATTTCACCATAAATAATTACACCGGGGATTTTCTGTAATTTATCCAATGCGGTCAAAACGAGCTTTTCCTCATCTTCAAATATTTCCTGCATCCCAATTCTGTCTAAGACATCGATGGCTGTGGCCAATCCGATGGCACCGGGAATGTTGGGCGTCCCGGCTTCTTCCCGATCCGGAAAAAATGATTTCACTTCATATCGGTCTACCAACACATTGGCTACCATCCCTCCTCCCACTTCTTCCGGTTCGATATTTTCCAATATATCCTTGCGGCAGATCACCGCACCTGGAGAACCGGGAACATACGTTTTATGACCGGAAAACACGAGAGCGTCAATGTTTCTGTTTGGATTTTTATGGCCGCTCATCTGCACCGGTAAATGGGCCACCAATTGTGCTCCATCCACTAATATCAGGGCATCGTATTCATGGGCAAGTTCAGCAATGTCATAAATGGGGTTGATAATGCCTGTGACATTGCTTACTCCCGTTACAGCTACATAGTTGACACTACCCTTATTATTTTCCAGCTCATTTTCCAGTGCTTCCATATTAATACACCCGGGACGTCCTTCGTGGCTATTCAATGGAATATGAATCACTTTTTTAGCGTGTTTCCTGTGCGGGAGGTCATTGGAATGATGTTCCATCAGTGAGATTAAAGCAATCTGTCGATCAGGACGATAATCACGAAAGACCCTTGCAAGCCGGTTGATACCGGACGTGGTACCACTGCCGGTGAAAAAACAGGTATATATTTCCGGATCTGCTTTTAGAAAAGATAAAATACGTTCATGGGCCCAATGATATTGTTCTGATGAGATGCGAGCAGAAAAATGTAAAATACTATGGGTGTTGGCATAGTGATCATAAAATGCCTCAACAGCATCATGAGCAGCCCCCATCATTAATGTAGAAGCGGTGGAATCTAAGTAAATGCGGCGGCTTTTTTTGCCATCAGCCGTTTTATATACAGTATCCAACCCGATAAAATCAGCTGCGACTTTGGATAACAGGTTGTCCTTCGTTTTAATGTTATTCATAGTTGAAATTTAAAATCCATCTAGCCAATGTTGAGTAAGAATAATTTACAATTCCTTAAAATAAATACACTCATTATACCATTTTTCGTAGCTGACTTTCTGGTGAATAAAACAGTCGATACTGCATTTGGCTTTGCCTATACAAACTTGTGGCGGATTGTCGCGGACATTGCTGTGCAATACCACAATAAACTGATGAAAGGGTTTCTTGGCATATTGCCCCATATTTGTTAAAGCTGAATAAGCAAATTCCAAATCTTCATTCGACCGATTACGATCCACTTTGATATCCACCTGATAGACGCGTCCTTTACGGGTTCGATAAATGGAGACACCCACTAATTCAGGCGCTGAATGATTCCGCTGGAAATAGCGAGGTGTCATCGCTTTTATTTGTTCATCGCTGAATTTCGGTTTGGCAAATAACAGTAAAGGTAAGAGAAAAAATATTAGCTTCATTAATTCACCTGCTTTGTTATTATGTGAACAATCCATATTAATACTGGAATTGCTAATGACGATAAAATGTCAATATGTAAAACGTAATCATCATCAATTACATATTTACGTTTTACATATTGATATAGCGTTATGATTTCTCTATCCATTATTATTATGGTACTTACTCCAGGTAGTCCATTTGTTCATGAACTATCCAGGTTGGTTTTTTCATATCAGCGTCCTCGTCTGTAGAATAAATATAACATGATCAAAAGTAATCCCGCGGCAATCAGTATTGTTGTCTGAATCCGTTTGCTTGAATACACAATGGATGCCGCTTCAATCACATAATCATCATTCATGTATTCTGATAAACCAAATGACCATTTTAATGTATCGCCCACAATGGTATCTGCGTTGGTGGATGTAATGGCTCCCGGCATAAATGCCCAATATTGAAATTGATCATCCCTCAGCTCGTTAGTTAGACGCAGTTCTTCTTCATAAATATCCGTTGCATGACTTAAAAGAGTAACATATCCAACAGGCAAATCATTCTGAAAAGGCCGGAGCATTTGGTCAAGAAAGTGTTGTTTATCCTCCAATTCGCTAAACAATTCCCTTTGATCGATGTGGGCCAATGTATTCCGGATACTGTTTATTATCCGATCAGATAAGAGTGAGTCGATTTGGGTCTCCGGGTCATTTTGCAAGTCCTGAATCCCTGTGGAGTACATATAGTAAAAAGCTTCACTCATCCATTGAGTTGAATCGGAATCACTTTCTTGAAGGCTTTTCCCAAACTTTGGATATTTCGAGTAGACTCTTCGTCCTTTAAATGCATTTTTCAATGTATAACGAGTATTAAAAAAACTTTTAGTCCGGGTTATTTGAAAGGGATGTTGAAGAGAGGTCAGAGAATCCTCCCTTGATGTGAACACCAAGGGTCCTCGGGTCATCCCGGTGGTAGTCATAATCCAAATATCTTCTTTTTCGCCTGGCTTTTTTTCAATTCGCGTTTTCCAGATGGTTCCAGAAGGATGGGGAAAATCATGATTAAACACATCGGCAGAATCTCCACGGGTCACATATTCCATTGTGTATCTTCCATCGGGATGTACCCGGACTGAAATCAATGTTTCCACACAACTTGTAAATAAAATTGCTCCAATAAAGGCAATCATTAATATGTTTATTTTAAGATGTATGAACATAGTCATAGATACGAGGGAGGTAAATATAAGAAATCCAACCTGTAATTCCACCTGCGAGACTATCTAAGGGATAATGGTAGGAACAAATAAATGTGGAAGAAGCGATTCCAATGAAAGCAAAAATCCAAAGTGGTTTTAATCGGGGGTAAAATTGATTGGCATATAGACAGGTGATTAATGCTCCTGCCACATGAAGACTGGGGAATGCACCCCCACCGGCATCTAATCGGTAAATGAAATCCATTATGGGAATAAAAATCAGTCCTTTTGGAATAATTTCAGGCCTTAATGGCACCGGACCATTCACGGGAATCAATATGATAAGCCATTGATGAATAATGCATGTTAAAGTAATGACAAAAATATATTCTGGAATTTTAGGATGACGGGACTTATAGACAATCCAGACGGGGATTCCCAGCATGAGATAATAGGAAAAATAAATAAAGTGAAATATTTCCAGAAAAAACAAGTTGAGTTTTTCAGGAATTACAGTATAAAGAGGAACACGAAACAGGATTAAATCCCATTTTGAAAAAAGGGAATCCAAATTCATCGGAATCACTGAATAACGCAATTCACAGGCCTGAGGATAATGCCAGGCCAACAGAAAGAGAGGATAAAAAGTATGAATAAATTTGAAGGGTTGTCGATGGAAATACTTTACGGACCATGCAGAAATAAATACCCATATGAAAATAATGATATTCAACTGAATGTGATCAACCCAGTTGGCAATATTATGGTTGAAAAGAAGAATGTGAACGGTCAGGGTCAGTTCATAAAGAAGAATTAACTTATCTACCAGGTTCAACATCAACGATTCATTATTGATCTTATTTTAGAAAATATGTAATAAACACATGCAGGACATTGGACCCCGCATGTGTAGAATGGATTTTAAAGCAATTGACAGAGATGCCACCTCATGTTATTTATTTAACTAGCAAACAGAGAGTGAAACATTGTTTAATGATAGAATATTAAAATGTCATTCTCAAAGAATTTTGAATGGCCCTGATAATCAACAACGCATCGGCGCCTGCAACGGGTCCCGCCGGGTTAAAATTGCCTGTAATTATATCTGCTGACATGATTCCCCGATCGGCGCTTAGCGCCATGGCGTTATAGGCATAATGACTACTGGGAACATCACTGAATCTGGAAGGACTTTCTCCAAAATAACGCGTTTCTAAATCGGTATTTCTTGTCGCCACGACTAATAACCTCTGGACTGCCATGGCGTATTCTGAACGTGTGATGGTTTCATCTGGGTGAAATTTTCGGTCCGGGCTCACTTCCATAATCCCATATTGAATCATTTCATTGATCCAGGCTTCGGCCCAATGTCCTTTGCTGTCTATTGGATTGGAGGCTGAGCTTTCACTTGCATTGTATTGACCCGGTGTTTGAAAACCGGAATTTTGTTGAGGCATTTTTGCAAATAACTCACTGATTTTTAATTCTTCAGCAAAAAGGACCGCCAGGTCCGCCCGGGTAATTTTTTCATGTAAAGCCACCTTTTTCCCCACAGAAGTCCCCGGCATAGCCCGAACTATTTTTTGGGCAAGAGTCCATTGGTCATTGGCTTTTCCGGCGTATTCTCCTTTTTTGTCAACGACTTTTCGAAAATAGGAACCCGCTTCGTCAAAATCGTAGTTGTATAAATGGGCTACTCCATAGTAGTACAAGGATGCTTCATGATTTTTTTTCATTTTTAATGATCTGTCTAAAAGTCGGGTAGCCGTTTTAAACCACCTTTTGTCCTGATCTCTGAGAACAATCCACACTCTGGCACCCAGGGCAAGGACATCCGGATCTTTGCTGGCCATACCCGTGCCACGGTTTACATTCCTTGTTGCTTCCAACAGATTCCCGAGATGGGCATAAGCCAGTCCCAGTCCGCAGTACCCCGGTGCGAATTTTTTATCCAAATCCACGGCATGTTGAAATGAAGTGAGAGCCGACTGATAATTTTCTGAATCAATGGCTCGCATTCCTGCCCGGAAATGATACTCAGGCGTATCAACGTCACTTTGTGGTTTCTGACTACACCCGGCAATAATGAATAATGCCAGTGCAGAATAAAGTATATGTTTCATGGTTTTACCCTTATGGTTATGTCAACTTGTTGGAATATAGGGCGAAATTTATTGAAAAAAAAAGACCGTGAATACAGAAGATTGATCTTTATCACATTAGTTGATGTTTAAATTGCATATATACTATGGTAGAGATAATTTCTTGGAACATTCAACATAGAGGAATAATAGAGGATGAAGCCTTTTTTAGGTATCAAGACACTGGGTGTAGCAATTGTATTTACATTTGGGACACTTTGGGCCCAGGATCAAACCGCTCAAGGGACCGGATATGGGCAAACGAAAGATGCAGCGATTGAACAGGCAAAACGAGATGCAGTTGAAGTCGGTCTCGGGGCATTTATTTCTTCAGAAACGGTTGTAACTGCCACTTCTCTGAGTGACAATATTTATTCTAAAGCTCAGGGATTTGTGAAGACATATAAGATTGTTTCTGAAAAACAGGGACCCGATGGACTCTGGGAAGTCACGATTTCTGCAGAAGTAACCGAAATGCTAGATCAGGTGATGCAGGATGAGGCGGCCCTCCAGACGTTATTAAATTCCATGAATCGTCCCCGGATTATTTTCATGATTCGGGAAGAGAATTTAATAGATAACACTCCCACCGATTTTGTTGAAACCAAATTGCTCAGTATGTTTTATGATAAAGGATTTGATGTGGTGGATCGTCAATTGGTCCAGGCATTGAAAGGGGAAGCCGATTATGAACAAGCCTTGGCAGGGAATGTCTCTGCGGCCGCCAAAATAGCCAGTATGCTCGGAGCAGAAATTATTGTGATCGGAACAGCCAAAATTTCATCCGGTGGAAAAGTGTATAATATGGTGGCAGGGCAGGCGGACTTGAATGGAAAAATCGTTCGGGCCGATACAGGGCAAATTTTAGCCGTTGTTCCCAATGCTCACGGAAAAAAGCCTCATATTTCAGCCTCAACTGCCGGAGTCAATGCCGCCAATCAGGCAGCGGAAAAATTAGGAAAAAATATCATTCGCCAGCTTATAGAGAACTGGAGTACTCAGCAATCCAATTTTATTAAAGTATATATTGTTTTGAAAAATGCCGATTTCATGTCCTATATGACATTTGAGTCATTTTTGAAAGCACAAACCATATCGGGAATCAGGAATGCTTACGCAAAAAGTCTAAACGATGGCGTAGCTGAATTTGAAGTGGAATTTGAGGGAAAATCTCAGGATTTAGCCACTGGACTCAGCAGAACATCCCCCGATGGTCTTAATTTTCGGGTTACCGGATTATCAGGAAATCGCATTACAGCAGAAATTGTTCAAGAATAACGAGGTCAGTTATGAAACAGCTATTATCAACCGTTTTTATTTTAAGTCTTCTTTTCGGACAATCGTCTTTTGTGGGCGAGCAGTTTGAAAGAGGATCAATTAACTATTCCGATCGCACCATTCAGGCGACAGGCATTGGATTTATCCCGGAAAATGTTATTAATGCCGGTCAGGCCCGTCGGGCCGCTTTACGGATTGCCAAACAAGATGCGATGCGTCAACTCATTGAAATTGTCAATGGCGTAGTGGTGACCAGTGAAACCACCATGAGTAATGCCATGTTTGATGATGTCATTAAATCACGGGTTCGCGGGGCCATACGAGGGGCCGTCCAGGTGGGAGAACCCCGCTATTTAAGTGACACTTCTATTGAAGTCACTTATGAAGTTCCCATGAGCGGTATTTCCGATGTGATTACTCCCTCCACGGGATTTTTAACACCTTCCCCGGAAGCAGAGGCACCCTCCACTTCCACAGCACCCACCACGACAGCCATTACCGGTTTAATTATTGATACCCGGGGCCTCGGTATCCGCCCGGCCATGTCTCCACGAATTATGGATCAAAATGGGGGCGTGGTGTATGGACCGGGGAATTATACCCGTGAATATGCCATTCAAAACGGGGTTGTGGGCTATACCAAGGGGCTGGATAAAGCCAGTGAGGATGAACGGGTAAAAGGAAATCCATTGGTGATAAGAGGAATATCTGTTGGAGGAACCAATAAAGTGGATGTGGTTATTTCCAACGCTGATGTCATGAAAATTCAAACTGCAAATAGTGCAAACGGGATACTCCGTGATTGCAGAGTTCTCTTTGTTTTAGATTGATTTGATAAAAAAAAGAAGGAAGCTATATGTTGAAAAACATTATTAAATGGATTGGTCTTATTGTAATTACTGCCAGTTTGGGAACAGCCCAAAATGTAGGTGAAGTGGCCGTTGTCCCGGACGATTCAACAAAAGACCCCGGATTAAAACAGGGAGATCTTGCGCCATCATGGGCATTAATGTATGCGCCGGGGAAATTTGAATTTTTAAAAACCTGGACGGTTGAACGTGATAAAAAGTTGCGATTGTTTGTATCTCAACCTGACCGGTATCCGGTCGTATTAAGTTTTTTTGCAACCTGGTGTAAGCCTTGCATGAAAGAATTACCTCATTTAGAAAATGTTTATCAGGCTTATAAAGATAAACCGGTCAAATTTTTTCTGGTGGATATTACAGAAGCAACCCGAAATAATGGATTTGAAGATTCGCCGAAAGCGGGTCCCTTTTTAGCTAAAAAGGGAATTACCATTCCCATTTTATACGACACTCGGGGGGTCGCAAAAGAACGATATGGAGCAAAAACATTGCCCAGATTGTTTGTTATTGATAAATTTCAAATCATTCGTTCTGCCAGGCAGGGTTTTCATGAGGAAGAGGATCTTGAGGGCGAGTTATCTGCTTTAATTGATGAATTGCTGGCTGAAGAATAACATGTGTCCCAGCGCACTGAAAATATGGGTTTCATTAAATAAATTAAGAGAGTATTATGAACCGAATAAAGATTAGAATTACAATAACGCTATTGATTCTGCTACCCATTTTGTTGGTGGGGCAGGGAGAACCGACATTGAATGAAGAAACAGCCGCAGACCTGGCAGCTGGTAAATATACCGTAGCTGTTTTAGACTTTGAAGGCAGGGGGATATCCCAGCTGGAAGCAGCTACGCTTACCGACAGGCTTTCCTCTGAGTTGGCCAATACCAATGCAGTCATTTTGGTAGAACGGGGTCAAATGTCAGAAATTTTGGAAGAGCAAGGGTTTCAGCAGTCCGGTTGTACAACGGCTGAATGTGCGGCTGAGGTAGGGGCTATGCTTGGTGTCCAAAACATGATATCCGGAGCATTCGGTAAATTGGGAAGCACCTACACCATTGATGCCAAAATGTTTTCCGTAGAATCCGGCGCCACAGTTAAAACGGTCAGTAAATCCTACAAAGGAGAAATTGACGGCTTAATTACAGAGATTGAGATTTTGGCATGGGAAATATTAGGATTGCAACCACCGGAAAATATATTGGCCAAACAAAAAAAGTCTGAAACACCCGTCGTTGCTCAGGTTGGCCCTGCAAAAAAAGGGGGAAAAGGTTGGTTGCTATGGGCGTCGATTGGACTGGTGGCTGCTGGTGGCGGTGCCTATTTTCTTATGGCAGGTGACCAGGCTCCATCAGCACTGCCGGAACCTCCAGCCATGCCTTAAAAAGGCTTACAGGTGGCGGAGTTTAACAGAAATGTAATCCATCAACTCCTACGCTACGACGCATAAATGTTGATAAAGGACTCATACGTCCAATACGCTTTTCGAGAACTCAAAAAAACCTTTCAAAGGTAAAAACAAACAAAATGAGATTATTCTATGAATAAAAAGATACATTTTTATTTTACAACCAAATTAATGGAAAAAACCTTTCAAATGTTTCCAACCTTTGAAAGATTAAACCAAACCATCAAAGCTGCGTTCATTGTTCTTTTTTTAGCTCTGCCTCTGTCAGCTCAAAATGTTTTTGTCTGGGATGGAGACTTCACTAATCTCAGCGGCATTTCCTGGTATACATATTTTTTGAATCAGGGAGGGTATAATGCAACCTATAACAGTACGCTGCCATCTGATTTTTCAGCATATGATGCCATTTTTCTGAGTTTTGGTATCTACAGCAATAATCATTCTGTTACGACTATCGAGGCAACCAATATTTTAAATTATGCAAATGCTGGTGGAAAAATTTACATTGAGGGAGGTGACATCTTTGGCTTTGATCCCGGTAAAACGCAAATACAACAATTGTGTGGATTGAGCGGCGCTTCAGATGGTTCCGCCATGGCTGTGAATGATTCTACACCCTTGAGCGGTCAAGTTGGAACGCTGACTACCGGAATGAATTTTTATGGTTACACCGGACAAAACAGTTATATTGATTCTCTCTCCCCTGGAAATGCAACCAGTATTTTCAAAACGGCTGATAATATTACCCGGGCCGTGCAGTATGATAACGGCGTATATCAGGTCGTTGGAATGTCTTTTGAATTGGGCGGCCTGGTGGATACCACCGGAGTCAGTAAAAAGGATTCCCTCATGACGGCTATTGTTCACTTTCTCGGTATTAATCCCATCCCGGCAGTGCCCCAGAATCTCACAGCAACTCCTGGCAATACCCAGGCGACATTAAAGTGGAGTATGAATACCGAAGCTGACTTTGCAAAATATATCATTTACGGTGGTACATCAATTAGCCCGACAGCGAGGGTGGACTCCACAATGAGTATGAGCGATACAACCAAAACAAT
>CAYXMX010000023.1:0-30784 GCA_964466265.1 uncultured bacterium
CAGATGGTTTCAGCATGGTTAAATTACTGACACCCATGACTTTATTAGCGACTACAATCATTACTATTATCTATTCCCTCCAGGGAAAAAGAATCGGCAACTGGTAACCATGAAAGTTGATTTTCCTGTCGCAATCATTGGGGCAGGACCCTATGGACTTTCACTTGCCAGTCATCTGGCATATAATAATATCCCTTTTGTTATTTTGGGAAAATCGATGGATCTATGGCGAAACCATACCTTTAACTCAATGAATCTTCGATCAGATTATGCCACATCTGAAATTTCACATCCGAACGGTCAATTTCAATTTGAAAAGTTTTGTCAATATGAGTCCATATCACTGAAAAAATTTACCGGTCAATTACCTGTGGACATTTACAGAAGATATATTGACTGGTGTCAAAACCAATTCGCCTTCAATGTGAACGAGGAACTGGTAACCAATGTAAGCCATTCATCGGGGACATTTCAAATCAGGACTGACCAAAATCAATCATTTAGTGCACATAAGGTTGTTGTTGCTACAGGGATTGCCCATCACCTCTATATACCTGATGAATTTGAATCCCATCCTGGTATAATTCATAGTTATCATACTCAAAAAATTGAATCTATCCGTCATCAAAAAGTATTGGTTGTCGGTGCGGGACAATCCGCAGCAGAAAGTATAGCCGTTTTAATCAACAACAGCAATTCTGTTGAATGGTACACCCGTCAGAATCCTATCTTTTTTTCAGAGCCCCTGAACGTTCCAAAGTGGTTTTTTAACCAGGTTGTTCGACTTCCCAGGTTCATCCGATCCTTAAATCCATTCATCATCGAAAAAGCCTTTTCCCTGTTTTCTGCGACCACAATTACACCCAATTTCAAGGGGATGTTAGAGACCGTATATCGTCATAATCAAAAACCTCAACTGGCGCAATATGATCGTGTGGTTGTAGCAACAGGATATCGATATCGATTATCAGAAATACCTTTCATCCACCGTACGTTAAAAAACAAAATACGCCAGAATAATCATTATCCGGTCGTTTCACCACGATTTGAGACCAGCGTTCCGGGACTGTACTTTCTAGGTGCCATCACAGAACCCTTTTTTGGACCACCCATGAAATTTATGATCGGTGCGCGCTATAGTTCTGAGGTATTGGCAAGGGTCTTGGGTTAAAATATGGGATCGCTTTGACAAGTAAACCATTACCTGTCATCATTGAATCGGCCCCTCGATTAGCCAATTATCTTGAAGTGGGATCGGTTACTCTGATTCGGGAGGATCTTCTGGATGGAGTCGGGGGTAAAAAATACCGCAGCTTGATCGAAATGTCGAAAAAAATACCGGCAAGCAAGGCGGTTCATATTTTCTCTTATCAGGGATCTCATACTGCTTTAACATTGTCGACTCTTCTCCCCGATCACACCATCATCCTATATGGAAAATCATATCCCGGCGGCAACTATAGGGACTATATGACCGAATTATTATCCCGGCAGGCAAATGTGATACAAAATACCGGTCCATTATGGACAATGATGGGCAAATTTATAATTGCAAAAATCCAAAGACCCGATGACTGGTTTATGAATTTGGGAGGAGCGCTTGGAAAAGACCAGGCATATATTTCTGCCGCCAAAACGGTTTTTAAAAAGTTGGGAGACTCTGCGATCCACGTGGTTCCGGTGGCCAGTGGAGATTTAATCAATGCATTAAAAACGACATTTACCCATGTGAAGGGCATATTGACTCAACCCTGGTATCTTCGAATCTTTCAGAGGGTGAGGTTACCATCCACCACAGGCTTATTCAGCAAATCTTATGGAGATCGAGAGAAATTGGTATTGGATATTTATCATCATACGAGACTCACTTTTGATCCCGTTTTTATGGGGTCAGTCCTTGATTATTGTATCAGAAAAGGAAAAATGTCTGATCATATTTGTCTTTGGGTCACCTGCCCGAATACGGTAACTGATTTCTTAAATAGCTTAAAGAATAAATCCCAGAATCACTGTTGAGCCAATTCGCCATTGATTTAGACGACTGAATGACACCATTTAATAACTATGACGCTTAATTTCTCCATTCACCAGATATTCAACATCTTCAGCAATATTGGTACAATGGTCGGCTGCTCTCTCCAAGTATCTCGCGATGGACAATAACTGCAGCCAGATATTAATCTGTTCTGGTTCCTGCTCAATCATGGATTGAATAAATGGATACATTCCGTCCAGTAAATCGTCCACTTCATCATCCGATTCACATACTTTAGCTGCAATGACTGTGTCCATATTCACCAGGGCATCTAAACTATTTTTTAACATATCCTGTACAATCACGGCCATTCGAGGAATGGTGTCCGGAATCGTAATCGGGGGTTGAGAAGTCAAGTACACCGCTCTCTCGGCAACATTCACAGCAAGGTCTCCAATCCTTTCTAAGTCATTATTAATTTTCAATACAGAAATAATATATCTTAAATCGATGGCCACCGGTTGGTATAGCGCCAGTATTTTTAAACATTCTTCTTCCAGTTCAACTTCTTTATCATCGACAATCGCATCACTTTCAATAATCAATTGGGCATGTTTTGTATTTCGTTCGATGACCGCTTTAATGCTATCCCGAAGACTTTCTTCAACCAGTGTACCGACAATCATTATTTTCTTTTTGAGTTTTTCAATTTCCCTATGTAAATGCTGGTGCATATAATTCCCCTATTTTTTATCCAAACCTGCCGGTGATGTAATCTTCAGTTTGTTGTTTATCCGGCTTTGTAAAAACCTTATTTGTTTCATCAAACTCAACGAGATACCCTTCATAGAAAAAAGCGGTGAAATTAGAGACCCGCGCGGCCTGCTGCATATTATGGGTCACAATGACAATGGTATAATTTTTCTGCAACTCACCGATGAGATTTTCAATCCGGGTTGTCGATTTTGGATCAAGAGCAGATGCTGGTTCGTCCATGAGCAAAATATCCGGTTCCACCGCCAGAGCCCTGGCGATACATAATCTTTGTTGCTGTCCACCGGAAAGAGTGGTGGCATTTTTATCCAGCCTGTCTTTGACTTCATCCCAAAGTGCAGCCGCTTTCAAACTATTTACAACAATTTCCTGAAGATGTGTTCTGTCCTTATTGCCGTGAATTTTAGGGCCATAAGCAACATTTTCAAATATGGATTTCGGGAATGGGTTCGATTTCTGAAAAACCATTCCTACTTTTTTTCTCAATTCCGCCAGGCTTTTATTGTCCTGATAAATATTTTCTCCATCAATCAATACGTCTCCCGTATGACAGGTACCGTCAATAATATCATTCATCCGGTTAAACATCCTTAAAAAAGTGGATTTACCACAACCGGAAGGGCCAATCAAAGCAGTCACCTTTTTTTCGAGTATTTTGACATTGACATTAAACAACGCCTGTGTTTTCCCATAATAGAAATCCACATTGCGCATTTCCATTTTGGGTTTTGAATTTACCATTGAATTTTTTTCCTGTATCTATTCCGGAGTATAATGGCAGACAAGTTAAATATAATCACCAATACTAACAGCACCAGGGCGGTTCCGTATTGCATGGGTAACACTTTTTCTGCTTCTGGATGTTGAGTCGCCAGTACATAGAGATGATAGGGCAGCGCCATTACCTGATCAAATATTGAATGGGGTAATTTGGGTAAATAGAATGCCGCTACTGTTAGTAGAATCGGAGCTGTTTCACCGGCGGCTCTTCCAATTCCCAGAATAGAACCGGTAAACATTCCGGGCAGTGCAAACGGCAATACATTCCGGGCAATGGTTTGCCATTTACTGGCACCCAGAGCCAGGCTTCCTTCCCGGAAGGCCATGGGAACCGCACGCAAGGCCTCTTCGCTGGAAACAATAATGGTGGGTAAAATCATGAAAGATAATGTGAGACTTCCGGAAATAATTGAGGCACCGAATCCGAAAAATAATACAAATAACCCCAGACCAAACAATCCGAAAACGATGGAGGGAACTCCTGCCAGGGTGCTGATTGCCAACCGTACTAATTCCCTGAAGCGTCCCTGCTTGGCATATTCCGTCAAATAAATGGCCGTGACCATTCCCAGGGGAAATGCAATTGAAATGGCCCCTGTCACCAGATAAACAGTTCCCACGATGGCCGGTAAAATTCCCCCTTCTGATCCACTGCGCCGGGGAAAGCCGCTGATAAATTCCCAGCTGATAGACGAAATTCCCTTCATAAAAATATCCAGTAATATATATCCCACAATGGCGACAACCAAATAGGTCACCAATCGAATTAACCCGATTACAAACCACTCTGATATATTTCTTTTCATGAATCCAACCGATACTTTTGGAGCACTTTTTGGGCAATATAATTCAGGCAGAAGGTGACCAGCAATAAAACAATCCCCACCCAGAATAATGCCTGGTAGTGTTGACTCCCAAAGGCGACTTCACCCATTTCAGCTGCAATGGTGGCGGTCATTGTTCTAACAGAACCAAACGGATTGAACGATATTTTGGCTGCATTCCCCGTTACCATTAACACCACCATTGTTTCACCTACCACCCGACCGATACCGAGCATGACGGCCGCAATAATGCCCGGTAGTGCCGTAGGAACGACCACTCTAAAGATGGTTTGGACCCGGCTGGCTCCTAAGGCCAGTGACGCTTCTTTAAATGATTTCGGCACACTCCGAATGGCATCTTCTGATATGGTAATCACCGTTGGAATGGCCATCAATGCCAGAAGAATCGCTCCGGATAAAGCAGTTAATCCTGTATTCAAATGAAATATATTTTTTAAAATAGGAATCAGGACAACCAATCCGAAGAACCCAATGACCACCGATGGAATCCCGGCCAGGATTTCAATAAAAGGTTTTAAAATGACCCGCTCTTTTCTTCCGGCAATTTCGGCGATATAAACAGCCCCCAGGACTCCGAATGGAATCATGAGTGCCGTGGCTAAAAATGTCACCAGAAATGACCCGGTCAGAAGAGGAATAATGCCGAATATTTCACGTTTAAATGAGACCGGAATCCACTGAAAATTCCACAGGGCGCCCAAACCGGGCCGGGAAATAAAAGGAAATGCTTCTTTCCCCAAAAAAAGAAAAATTAATAAAACAATCAAAATGCTGGCTGAAGATGCCCCAACCAGCATGAATTCTATTGTTTTTTCGCCTTTACTGGCCAAGTCAGTTTATGGGAACGTAACCTGTATTCAGAACCACCTTTTGACCTGCATCAGACAGAACGTAATCAACAAATGCCTTTTGGATTCCGGTCGGTTCACCGTTTGTGTAGAAATGTAGCGGCCTTGCAATGGCATATTTACCTTCCTGAACCGTTTGAATGGACGGAACAGTGGCCGGATTATTCCCGTCCTGAACCGACAGCATTTTAATTCGGTCTTTAGCTTCGGCAGCGTATCCAAGCCCGACATAACCGATTGCCCACTTATCCTGGGAAACCGATTGAATAATGGCTGAATTGGACGGCATCAGCATGGCGTTTTTGGTATAATCTTTTTTATGCATGACCCGTTTTTGGAAAAATACGTAAGTACCGGAGCTGGACTCTCTGGAAAGAACAATGATTTCCTGATCCGGTCCACCCACCTGATTCCAATTGGTATTAGCACCGGTGAATATTTTTCCAATCTGTTCGATGCTCATTGTGTGAACCGGATTCTTCGGATGAACGATGACAGAAATTCCATCCCGCGCTGTAATGATTTCCTTTGGATGAATTCCCTTTTCTTCCGCTAGAGACCGTTCTTTACTTTTTATTTTTCTCGAAGCAATACAAATATCAGTGGTACCATTTAACAAAGCAGCAATACCAGTTCCGGAGCCACCACCCGTCACCGAAATATCTACTCCCGGATGGGCATTCATATATGCTTCCGCCCAGTTACTCGCCAAGTGTACCATGGTATCGGATCCCTTGATCGTAATGGATTGGGTGTCTTTTTTACTTTTCGAGCATCCGTTGAACAGCAATGCTGCTATCATAAAAATGCCGAATAATTTTATACTATTTTTTATCATGATTATTTCTCTTATTTATTTTTTAGTATGAAGGGTGAAGAAATGATAAAATTTGCTGTTTCACGATTCAGTGCCAGAGGAACATTTTTTATCACCGATATTCGAACCAGCGTCTGAATATCATGTTCGTGCCCATGGGGAGTCCGGGCATCAATAAAAAAAATCAAAATATCGATATGATTATTCAGGACCTGATTGGCAATCACCACATCCCCTCCATCGGGGCCGTGCCCCAGAGGGTGAATCGTTAAACCGGTAATATTTTCAATAACTTGTGTGGTTCCCCGGGTCCCGACCAAATTAAATTTTTTTAATTTTGATTTATATTCACTCGCCCATTCTGCCAATACAATCTTTTCCGAGTCATGTGCCACCAATGCAATCGTCTTTTCATATTGAATCATTATATTAAATTTATAATTCTATTGTTAGGATTATGTTAGGAACGATAGAAAAAAGGGGCATGGCTGCCCCTTTTTTCTCTATTTATTTTTGATGGTTCCTAGGGAAGACGATTCGCTTCACTTAACCAGGACCAACCTTGCAGCCAAAGATCGGTATCAAAAGCACCGATAAAATTGACCGTTTCAAAGAATCCGTCATTCGGTAATGTTTCACCTCCCGTTAGTGCGGGGCTGCCGGATGCGGGTCTCGGGTCAATAATTCCTCCCCGCTCCCTTCCGGAAATACTGCTTAATAATGGATCGACATCTTGAGCGGACAATCCATAATCACTTTTAAACTGGCCACTGGCACAGTTATAAATAATATTATTTGCTGAAAAGGTCAGTTCGGTGCCAATCAAAGCGAGGGTCGCATCATCGGTAATTCTGACGCCATACTCCTTACCATTCACAATGAGCAAGTTTCTGAAGTCGCCGCTGGTTCCTTCCCGTAAACGAATCATTTGATCATTATCAGCGTTGGCACCTGCACCGGAGCCAATCAATGTTACATTATGAAATTGAGGTTTAGATCGTGGGAGAGCATCCATATTTCCGTTGGCTTTATTGTCCATTTCAAATCCCCGGTTTCCATCTTCGCTGCCGATGAGACCAAATAAAAACTGGGCCCTGCCTCTGTATCCAAGATCCGTATCAAAAGCATCATCACCGACAAACAGAACAGAACAGTATTTCAAATCGGCTGTTCCACCGAACATTTCAAATCCATCATCAAGATTCCACGCCACTTCACAATGGTCAATGGTAGTACCACGACCCACTCCGGCCAACGAAATCCCATTGATTTCATTGTCCTGACCGATGGATCTTCCGCCATACCAAACACGAACGTACCGTAATATTCCGCTATTATCATTTTCATCATTCCCGCCATAAGGAACGCCGACCAGGCCTTCTACAAACGATTCGCCTCCGTCAATATTTATCGGGGCATTTCCCAATAAAATTAAGCCGCCCCAGGTTCCACGCTGCGGAAGTTCACTCGCCGGAAGATTGGCGGTAAATGTAATGGGAGCATCGATGGTGCCGTCAGCAATAATTTTGGCTCCCCTTTCAATCACCAGTGCCGGTGCCATTCCATTTCCATCATCGGCATTGGCTTTAATGGTGGTGCCGGGTTCAATGGTTAATGTGACTCCCGATTTTACAAATGTCTGGCCAGTAAGAATATATTCATTCACGGCAGACCAAGTGGTATTTTCAATAATATCTCCTGTGATTTCAAATGATTCTCCCTGCTTTGTGGTCGATACAGGATCTTTACTGCACCCGGCCATGAATAGTAATCCTGTCAATACAGGGAGGAAGAATTTAATATGATGTTTCATTGGTTAGCTCCTTGGGTTAGTGGTTCAGAAATCATGTCCGACCGTTAGCGAGACCGATTGTCCCGGCCGGAATATTCTGGTTAGCATTAATTTTCCTTTTGGATCGAGTTGTCCAAATCGGATTGATGAATTCATAATATTTTTCAATTTTAATGTGATGGAATAATCGTTTATCCTTTTCATGATGGTGGCATTTAAGGATGGAGACGGATATTCGTAAACATCTGTCATGTTTCCACTGCCGATGGTAATCAGCCTTTTTGAAAAAACATTCAATGCAACTGAAAGCATGAAATCCTTTTTGGTTTTTAAATTGATTTCTGAATTCATCATGAAATTGGATTGTCCCTGTAAGGGGCGATGATTAGAATGGGCTGAATTGGTAATGGACTCTCCGTTGAATAAGGTAATTTTCTCATTCTGATCGACCTGAGACTGAGACCAGATACTGTTAAATATAATCATCGTTTTCCCGAAGGAATCAAAGGTGGATAAATGTTTCCGTAATTCAAACTCAATTCCGCTTGTTTCCGCTTTTGGTGTATTTTGAAATGTTTTATATGTCAAATCCGCCGTTTCAAACCTGGCGGCTTCAATCGGATGCTTAAATATTTTTGCAAAGGCACTCAGGGCAACCAGTTGATTCATTCCCGGATACCACTCAAAACGAATATCATAGTTTTGTATATCTGTGGAAACGAGGTTCTGATACCCCACCACAACATCCCCACCGTAAAATTCCTGATATTCCAAAGGAGCTAATTCCCTGAATTGAGGCAAGGCGATTGTTTTGGAGAATGAAAAGCGCAGTTTAATATCATGGGCAAAGCCCAAGATCATATTAGCGGATGGTAAATAACTGACTTTATTAATTTGGCCTATTGTTTCCCCTTCGTTCAGGAGAGGATTTTCATAAATAACGCCCGTGACACCATTGTATGGAGTCAATCTCATGATATAATTTTCCCGTCTCACACCCGTTAGCCACATGACATTCTTTATCCAGCCTGAACGGGGTTGATAGGGAATGCTGATCATAAAATACTGGGCGGATATTGTTTCATTTGCTTCGTAGGCACTCCTCCCGGACTCATCAGTGTTTTCTACTAGAATCCATCCGCTGGAATCAGCAGACAGAAAATTTTCTCCGTCAAAGGAAGTTCCAAACCGTTGGTTTCTGACAGTATAAATATCCTGGCTGTCATTTCCGTACAGCCAATGATAAAAAGTTCTCCGGCGGAAGACACGGTGACGGCCCTGCATGCGGAAACCCGTCTTTATTTCCATTTTTGCGAATGATCCTATGGGAATGTGGTCATGATAATTCACATCAATGTTTCCGTTCATATCTCTGCCAGAGGTAAACGATCGCATCCCTGCTTTGGAAGAAGAGGTGACCAATACAAATATATTATCACCGGGATATTTTATATAATTATGACTCTTCTCATCCGGCTCACTCAAATGAGAATCTCCCACATTCATTTTCCAGTCCAACATGCGGCCGCGGGATAATTGATGGTCTCCGGATAGAGTCAGATTTCGAATACTTTTTTCAGTAAATTTCTGCTTAATAAACACCCCGTTATCAATATTGGGAGTCATCCCGGTGCCATAAATCACATTATCTGAGGAAGAATGGGTGTATAAATAATACAATTTGAATTGATGAGCCTGTTTCCATTTTAATCCACTACTGATCCCAAAAGCTAAATTGGTTTTATAAGCCGATTTTGAATTGTCCAGCAGATGGGTGGGGGTAAAAAGATCATCATGGAGGGAATAGGTCGATAGTCTGCTATCAATATTTTCATAGCTGTTTGAGAAAGAGCCATTAATAAAATAGCCGTATTCCAGATAGTCAGTGGTGTTATATCGATTTCCCAAATCAGCACTGATAGAAATGGGTTTTTCAATTTCCACATGTTTAATATGAAAAGATGTTTGAAACTCCTGGCCGTAGTGGCTTAGCTCCTGGCGCCATTGATCAAAACGGGTCCCCTCAGGCGGTAACCACATATTGAGCATTCGATTACCTGGAATGTCATTTGGTTTTTTCCGGGTACCGTCATCAAAACCAAAATAATCCAGGGCGCCCCCATCGGACCGCCGAAACAATTTATTTTGACGAATGTTGGAATTGTCTTTTAATGATAAATGAAGTTTAAAAATATAATTATCCGGATATGCTTTCGTTTTAATATTCACGAATCCACCGGCAAACACACCGGGCAAATCCGGGGTAAAAGTTTTAATGACAGAAATACTTTCCAACAGTGCGGTTGGGAATAATGTTAACGGGATAGATTTTTTATCCGGTTCTGGACTGGCCATGGGACCACCATTCACCTGGGTATGGGTGTACCGCTCCCCCAACCCACGAATGGTAACATATTTTCCTTCTTTCACAGACGCACCCGTGACACGCCTGAGGGCATCGGCAGCGTTCGAGTCACCGCTTCGGGACATTCTTTCAGAACTAATCCCATCCTCAATATGGAAAGATTTTTTCTGCTTGGCCAGTACACCCCCATCCTGATTCCCTCTTAATTCAGCTATAACCGATACTGCATCCAGTTCCAGGGATTGCTTTTGCAAAACGAAGTGAGCCTCAACCACCTTCCTCGAAATAACAAAAATCTTTATTTCATGAGGCTCGTGAGCAATATAAGATGCCGTTAAAATTTGGTCTCCTTCCGGAATGGAGGAAATGATAAAATGTCCGTTCATATCGGAGCTGGAACCGATCGTCGTCCCTTTGATCATTATATTGGCACCGATTAACGGTTCTCCCGTTTCAGCATCCACAATACTGCCGGTCACTTTTCCCGGTACCTCCGACCGGACACTGGAAATAAATAGAATAAACACTATTCCGGTGAAGAAAATATTTTTTAATCTCATTTCAACCTGTTATTTTATGAAAACGAATGATAAGGTTTCCTTTATCGGCCCATAATTATCCGATAAATATTAGATATGTGTTAGGAAATGGTTTGAAGTGTGTGAGATTTAATCCGAGAAGCGGTTCCCGGATTCGGGTGATTATATTGAAAAATTTTTTACTGATGTGTTAATAAACAGGAGATGGTTCCTTCCCCATCATTTCCATGATGACTTGGGAAACCCCTTAAGCGGATAAGGGAATAATCATAGAAAAAGAGCTTCCTTTTCCCACCTCACTTTGGACAGAAACAGTGCCATGATGAATATGAGCAATATGTTTTACAATCGCCAAACCCAGCCCGGTACCCCCCCGTTTTCTGGTTCGGGCCTTGTCCACCCGGTAAAAACGCTCAAATAATCGTCCAAAATGTTCTTCCGGTATTCCCATTCCAAAATCCTGAACGGTGATCACCAGTTGATTCTGATCGACCCTGGCAAATAATTTGACCACGAGTTCTTCATCGCTGTACTTAATGGCATTATCCAATAAATTAACCACTGCTTGTTGCAATAATGGCCCATGGATCATTGCAGAAAGATTTTCAGGACAGTCTATCTGAATATGGATGGAATTTTCTTCTATATTTGATTGACATTCTTCCACAGCGCTTTCCAGAATCGCTCTGACCGGCCCCTCTTCCAATCTAATTTCAGATGAATCTTCCTGCCCTTCAATTCTGGATAATTTCAATAAATTATCAATAATGGCATTCAGGCGATTACTATGAGATTCCAGAATAGCCAAAAACCGTTTACGGTCATTAGGATCTTTTACATTTCGCAGTGTTTCAATAAATCCTTTAATGGCTGTAATGGGCGTTTTTAATTCATGGGAAACGTTGGCAACAAATTCTTTTCGGATATTTTCTAATTTTTGAATTCGGGTAATATCATTCAAGACCAATACGGCCCCGGTAGATTCTCCTGTTTCATCATGAAGAACCGCTCCGGTAACATGTAAAAATCGATCGGATGAATTTTTAAAAATCAATTCCGTTTCTTGGTATTGTCCTGAAGCTAAAACTTGCTCAATAAAATTAAGCAGGTCTGAATTCCGGATAATGCTGCTAACGGGTTTCCCGATGGAAGCGTATTTTTCAATATGGAAAAGTTGGGCGGCGGCCATATTTAAACTGATAATCTGTTCATTTGCATTCACTGCTAAAACGCCCTCAACCATACTGGCAAGGACGGCTTCCCTCTCATTCCTTTCCCGAAGAATGGTTTGGATCCGACCATTAATTTGTAGGGTCATTTGATCAAGAGAATGAGAAAGGCTATTCAACTCAGATGTACTAGTAATTGGTAACTTTGGTGAAAAATCTCCTTTTGCAAATAGTTCAGCGCTGTGCTTCATCACTTCCAACGGGTTGGCAATTCGCCTGGAAAGGATAAAACTTACACCGCCGGCCAACAGTAAAATGAGAATCCCAATAAGAAAAACAGTCCGTCGAATCCCATCAATACTATCCTCCAGGGATGTTATGGGAAGAGATGTCCGGATTATCCATGACTTTTTTGAGATAGTCACAGGAATGGCAAGGTACATCATTTCCTGCTCCAATGTGTGACTATATCGAATGACAGTTCCCAAACCTGTTTTTCGTGCATGAATGACTTCCGGTCGATCATTATGATTATCCATTTTTAGAGGGTCTTCATGAGAATCCCCCAACACATGTCCAGATGCAGATATAATTGTAATTCTGGTTCCTGTTTCATTTCCAATGTCTTGGCATAATTTGGTTAGTTCGCCTCCATCTTTTAAAGATTCATCAGAAATAATCCGGCTCACTAGAATTGCCTGAGCCTTTAGTTCATTGGTTTTTTCTAAATAGTAAAAATTTTGAACTGAATGAATAATAAACCACACAAAAATAATAATCACCAAGACGAGCAAGGTGACCGATGGGATAAATAATTGAGAGAATAGTTTGCGTTCGGCCATAACCCTTATTCTTCCAGGTAAAAGCGATACCCGACTCCTCGGACTGTTTTTATATATTTTTCGGCCGTTCCAAGTTTTTTTCTTAAGCCAACTATTTGAAAATCCACTGTTCGGTCTGTCACGGGATAATTCTCTCCCCGGACTTCATCAATGATCTGATTTCTTGTATACACAAAATTTGGATGGCGGGCCAGAAGGTATAAAATCTGAAATTCACTAAATGTCAGCTCAACTCTTTTTCCGTCAACTTTAACCTCTCTTCTCCCGGGGTTGATGGTTAGCCCATCCAATTGAATCATTTGATCACTCTCCTCATCAGACTCTGTTTCCCGACGCAATAATGCCTTTACTCTCGCCACCAACACTTCCGGACTGAACGGTTTGGTCACATAATCGTCGGCTCCCATTTCCAATCCTTGAATAATATCACTTTCTTCTCCCTTGGCAGTCAGCATTAGAATAGGAAACCGTTTTATTTCAGAGTCCGCTTTTATAATACGACATACATCCAAACCGTCAATATTGGGAAGCATCAGATCCAATATCATTAAATCCGTCTGGCCTGAACGGGTCATTTTTAACGCATCCTCGCCATTAGTTACACAGGTGGTCCTGAATCCATTTACCTCTAAATTATATTTAACAAGCTCCAGGATATCTTCTTCGTCATCCACAATGAGAATATGTTTTTGAAGTGTTTTCTTCATTGGGATTAATTTAAGTGTAATTTGTTAGAGTTTTGTTAGCATTTCAAATATTTCAATATGAATTTTTACAGCTAATTATTAAACTTCCTCCCCAATATTCTGAGTGAATAAGAAATGAACGATAATTTACTTTTTTTTTTTTAATAAATTTTCTGCAATGGAGTATAATGTATGTAATAGTACATGAGTTCAGAATTACTAGCCGTTATTAAATATCCAACATATATAGCTAAAAAGAAATATTAACCACCATTTATTAAATGGTAAAATGAAAAGGTTGCCCGAATGAAAATAAACGCTGAAGAAGGAATGAATCATCTGCTCTATAATTCCTTTTTATACTTTGAGGAAGAATCTGGAATAAATAAAGTATATAGTGAAAAACAGCCATCTTTAACTATTTTATAAATAAGAAATATTCGAACGTACCTATTCATAATTTTTTTCAACTTAATATCTGGAGAAAAACATCATGATTCATAAAAAATTGAAAAAAGGATTCTCATAATGGATGTAGCTACTATTATTGGTTTTATTGTTGGATTAGGACTTATTATGTATGGAATGGTAGACGGTGTTACTAAAACTATCCCTCCTACTTTTTTAAATTATCAGGGTATTGCTATCGTGCTGGGGGGTACGATCGCAGCAACGTTAATTAATTATCCTCTAAAAAAAATATTCACATTGTTTAAGGTAGCCGGACTCACATTCAGACAAAAATTTATAGAGTCGGATTTTGACATTATAAAGACCCTTGTTGATATTAACATAACGGCAAGAAAGCAAGGGATCGTAGAATTAGAGAAAAAAATACCAACCATTGAGAATAAATTCCTCCGGAATGGTCTCCAGTATATGACGATTGAAAAAGATAGTCAGAAATTACTTCAATACCTTCATAATGAAATTAATCATATGTTAAGGCGTCATATGATTGGTCAACGGATGTTTGAAAATATGGGGACGTATGCTCCAGCTTTTGGATTATTGGGAACAGTCATGGGGTTAATTCTTATGATGACCTCTCAGTCTAACGGTGGTCCAACAGATGGATATTCCATGCAAATGGAAAATTCCATGAATCATCTTTTGAGCGGGATGGGTGTTGCCCTTGTGACTACCTTTTATGGAGTATTGCTTTCAAATCTTATATTTAATCCCATCGCCGGAAAACTAAAAATACGAAGCGAAGAAGAACTTTTTATCAATGAAATGATGATTATGGGAATACAAAGTATCCATCAAAAAGAACATCATCTTAAGATGGTAGAAAAACTGCTAACATTCTTAGATAAAGATGCTAAAGAAATCCATCGATCTGAAATCCGGGATTAATCTCCCAACAAAATCTTCTGATTCAGGTGATCGTTGGATGATCACCTATGCTTCACTGTTAACGGCGGTCCTTGCATTCTTTATTCTGATTGTTATGATGAAAAATAATGAGGCGAAATCTACTTTCGAGATTGCAGACAATCTTACAAGAGAAGTTTATAAGAAACTTAGTATTGAAAAAACTAAACACGGGGTGGATTGGCTCGAAGTTGAAAATACAGGTTCCATGGGAGTTAGAATCGTCATCCCTTCTGTTGTAGAGAATAAATCAATGTTTAGATCAAACTCAAGTAATATATCAGATAATTTTCTACCCTATATTCGTTCTCTTTCAATGATCATTAAAGACTTAGAGCTAGATAAACTTCAACAAAGGAATAAAAATATTATTCAAAAACTTAAAAAGCAGAATAAAAACCTGAGTCTTGAATTATTAATTCAGGGGCATACAGATATTTTACCAATTCTTTCAGGGGAATTTACCAGCAATTGGGATTTGAGTACAGCAAGGTCCTATGTATTTATGAAGTTGTTGCAAGATTACACAGGACTCACTTCACATATTTTTTCTATTGCAGGCTATGGTCCATTCCTTCCAAAGGTTGATATAGAAAATTATTCCGAAAATCGAAGAGTAGAAATTTTTATTAAATTTCAATTGGAGACATCCTTTAATTATGAAGGAATTTGAAAAACTACTTGAAATAAAACAGAAAAATGCCTGGTTGATCAGCTATGGAGATCTAATTACACTCTTAATTACTTTCTTTATTATGATGATATCGGTTGAATCTGGTCGTATTTCAAAAGTACATAAATGGGTCAATCAGCAACTGAATATCGCGACGACTGAACTTAATCGAACAGTTGCTGAAAAAGGTCTTGCAGGGATAGACGTTAGACAGGATACAAAAGGTGTTCATATTTCAATCCAAAGTAGTGGTATGTTTAAAGAAGGTGAGGCGATCCCTAATAATGAACTTGTGATGCATTTAATGGATATTTCCAAAGAAATAAATAACCTGAATATTCTTAAATTGGACAAGATGCCCTCCTATCAAAACGATTTCACTTCGTTTCACAACATCGGTCTTGAATGGAATGTGAAAATTCTTATAGAAGGTCATACCGATAATACGCCTTTAATCCCCGGATCAAAATATAAAAATAACTGGGAATTGAGTGCAGCCCGAGCCCAAACAGTTATGCGAATCCTTAAGGATGAACTCGACCTTCCATCACGATTATTTGCTATTAAAGGATATGGTGAATACAAACCACTTGCAAAAAATAATACAATTCAAAATCGACTGAAAAACAGGCGAGTAGAAGTGATTATTAGTGCTTCACTTCAAAAATCCGGAACAGGGAAAAAACTAACAATTTAATTTTCTATCAGCATCAGAACATCCATTTTCTATATTTTATCCTTATTTGTGAGTAGAAATTCTGTAGTATGATTATTCTGTGTTTTTTCTATTGATCTTTTAACAAGATCAGTAGACTCATATACTATATACGAGTTTTTGCATATTTCTGAATTTGAGTTTTACATTCCTATGTGAGACGATTACACTATTTATTTCAGTTAATTCTGACCAATTTTTTTCAGTTGAATTGATCCTCACTAGCATATTGGACTATCAGGGACTATTCTGTTCTGTAAATACAAATGTGTCCAAGTTAAGAGTCTGAATATGTTTTCATATATCTTTATGAAAATACTTGAAAGCCGACCGGAGCGTTATGATTTGGGAATTAACATCTTATCAGGCGGACACGCGAAAAAGATCAAAAACCAAATAATTCACCAATTGGTTAAACCGGATATAGATGTTCTTGATTTGGGATGTGGAACCGGATCTTTTATTGTACAAGCAGCCAAACAAGGGGCTCATCCTGTTGGGATTGATATATCATCGGGGATGTTAGAGGTGGCAAAAAAACGGTTGGATGAGAAGGGTCTTTCTGACAAAGTGAGCCTTTATCATGGTGGCGTAGTTGAGATTGATTCTATATTTAATGAAAAACATTTTGATCTCATTATTTCAACTCTTGTCTTCAGTGAGTTGTATTATGAGGAACGGTCATTTGCGTTTTACCAGATAAAAAAATTATTAAAACCCGGTAGTATTTTAGTTATTGCGGTGGAAACTCAACCCAAGACCTTTTTGAAGAAATTATTCCATTCTTTGGTTCGATTCCCTCTGGAAGTTTTAACATATTTGGTGGCTCAAACAGGAACAAAGCCCCTCAGAAACCTTGTCAGGGAATTAACAGAATCCGGGTTCCAGTTAATGGACGATAACCGTTCCTTTTTCGATAGCTTTACCATTATTTCAGCCAAAGTATCAACTGATACTTTAGAACCCAAACATTCTCTTCCACAGGCAAAAAAGCCGATTGAGGATTATTCTCTTGTAAAATCTATTTGGGATTTTATTGAGCGTTGGTTTCCCAATCCGGTTGAACCGGGACTTCTAGAGATTGGGAATCCCAACAGACAATCACCTGTTATTCTCACCAGTAATTTCCATCTGACAGTCCGGCGCGTTGAAAATTCGCTTAAAAAGAAAATGTTTTTCTCCTGGTAGCTCCCTCCAACGGTATTAATGTATGGTGTGCTTCCTGTGGGGGTGAATTCAACACTCATTCTATCATAACAGCTATAAAAACGAGTCGACTCATTCAAAGATTGGATCATCACCAAATAATTCTTCCCCTTTTTTCTGCATCTGGGATTGATCTGGCTCTGTTAAAAAAGGAAACTGGGTTTTCTGGAATTTTTGGCCCGGCCTATGCCAAAGATATACCTCTCTTTTTACAAAAGAGAAATTCCATTTACCAATTAAATAAGGCTGATTTTTCGCTTGCCTTCCGGTTGGAAATGCTTTTATCAATGAATTTCATTATTTGGGTCGCTGTTGGGATGATTCCCTGGTTTATTGAACCGGCGTTGGTGCTTTCACTATTGGCTCTCTTCTGGATGGGCGGTCTCATTTTGTACGGAGGATATCCTTTGATTCCAGGGAAAATGGGTGGCTGAAGGCAGCCCTTTTATCCGTGGTCGAAATAGCTGTTATGATCTGGCTAACTACCGTTATCATGGACAAACCCATATTTACCTACAGTCCCTTAATGATATTCCTGGTCGGGATTAATATTTGGTTGGGATTTGATTTAAGGGGAATTGTTGCAGGAAACCCTTCAGAAGCGGAGAGGTTAATGCATCGATTGGGAATCGAATCCCTGGGTCAACTTCTTTCACCCGGTGGTTATCATTTTGGCTACATCCATCAAGATGCTGATCTCTGTAATGATTGCCGTATGTGCTTAATTGTTTGTCCAAAAGATGTTTATCAAATAAATGATTCCGGCCGCGTCAGAATCAATCAACAGTGGGAATGTTTTGCTTGCAATGCCTGTGTCATCCAATGCCGGGAAGATGCTTTATTTCTGGGTGAGTAAAATGAACCCGAAGGTCGCCAATTACCCCAAAGATTATTTAAGGGAAATGTCTTGAATTCATCCTTACATTCTTTTGTGAAGATTCAGGATACATCCATTGATTTACCCAAATATCCAATATCTGATTTATTTTATATTATTTTTAAACAGGTTCTAAATATGGGTGGATTTTATAAAACAAATCATATCCTCAGGCTGACCCGGAAACATCATGACCATGGACTCTGATACCAATCTGATTATCCGGTACCAGTTTATTTTTCAGGATGACAGGACCATTGATTATACTATTCACCTGAATCCGGTTACCTGCGAGTTTATTCCACCAGAAAGGTCTCATATTCCAGGTTGGTGTAAATTAGATTATTTAAAATGTAAAAATTGCTCAAAACAGGAAGATGGAATTGACTACTGTCCTCCTGCTGTGAATTCCATAGATCTTATCGAACTGTTTAAGGATGTTCGGTCTTATGATATTGTTGATGTCATTGTGGAAACAACTGAAAGGAAATATTTTAAAAATAAAACAACGATTCAGCGGACGTTAGGTTCTTTATTTGGAATTATTATGGTATCCAGTGGATGTAAAGAACTGGATAAACTCCGCCCCATGGTTCGGTTTCACCTCCCATTTGCCACGATTGAAGAGACTGTTTACCGAACGACGTCGATGTATCAACTTGCTCAATATTTAAGATCCAAACGTGGATTAGAGCCTGATTTAGATATGAAAGTATTATTATCTATTTATCAAAAAATCCATGAAATAAATGTTAATTTTGTCCGGCGACTACAAAAAGCTACAGAAATGGATGCCAACCTAAATGCAGTGGCCATCCTGGATACATTTTCTCAAATGATTCCTTTAGGGATTAAAGATACACTAAAAGATTTTGAAAATTTATTTTCACCATATTTAGAATAAGGTTTTTTTAATGATACCGTTATTAGCAGGTAATCAACAGGAATATTCTATATAGTACTATTGATTTTATCTAAAAGCTTTTCTTTTGAAATGGGCTTGGACAAATAATCATTACAGCCGGCAGACAAACAATTATCCCTGTCCTGGGTAAAAGCATGAGCCGTGGTGGCAATCACTGGAGTCTCCTTCCATGTTTTTGTTTTTCGCATCCATCTCACTAAATCCAAGCCATCTTCGTTTCCAACTAGCGATAAATCCAATAACACAAATTCAATAGAATTTCCTTTTAATCTTTCTTTTGCCACTCCCACAGAATCAGCTAAACAAATATTGTATTGACCTTTTAAAAAGAATTCGACTAACCGTTGGGAATTACGATCGTCTTCAACAACCAAAATCATTGGTTTATTCTCCAATTCAATGATGGGTTTCTCCCGAACAATCTTCTTGATTTTTTGCACTTGTTTTTGTTTAGACATCGCATTAAATGTTAAAGTAAATATGGTTCCTTTATTTTTTTTACTTCTGACATTAATACCAATATGATTCATGTCCAGGTGACTTTTAGTAATGGCCATCCCCAAGCCAATCCCCTGAAATTTTTTGGTATATCCTTCACTTTCTTGTGAAAAGGTATCAAAAATACTTACCAGATACTCATCTGATATACCAATTCCCGTATCCTCTATGATTAAAATGTATTGTTCTGATTTCTCCTTAAGGGTTACGGCTATGTTTCCTTTTTTAGTGTATTTAATAGCATTATCAATAATATTACTGATAGATTGGGAAACACCATTTTGATCTGCTTTAACCCACGCTGTTTTTAGAGATGACCGATATGTGAGTTTAAGTCCTTTTTTATCAGACATCGGTTTGCAGGCGTTCACAATACCGGGAACTAGTGAGCATAAATCCAATTTTTTCATTTTTAGATCATAGGTCCCTGCTTCAATTTGCGAAATATCCAACACTTCGTGGACCGTATGCATTAACCGATTACCACTGGTTCTAATAATGTCAAAAAATTCTTGTTCTTCTTTCCCGACAAAATGTCGTGTGCTATTTTCTATTAATTCGGTAAACCCCAGTATAGCATTGAGTGGAGTTCGAATTTCGTGGGACATATTGGCCATGAAAAGGCTTTTAACTTTTTCACCCTGTTTTGCTTCTTCCAACGCTTTTTCAAGATCTGTACGCGTTTGAATTTGCTCTGTCACATCACGCAATACTCCCAATGTTGCTGGCTTACCTTCCCAATCCACCATTGTGACGCTGACCTCCAGGTCTCGTTTTTGACCATTATGATGTAATCCTTTAAATATATAACGGTCAGGGACTTCCTCCCCCTGCTTGAGTTTTTTTGCTCTTTCTTCTAAGACGACTAATCCTTCATCAGCCACTAACTCTCTAAAATCAAAACCTTCTCCGCTAATTTCTTCCAATTTAAAACCTGTAATTTCTGTAAAACGGGGATTGATGAATACAAATCGATCATCTTGAAGTACGTAAATTCCGTCATTGGATTGTTCAATGACTCCACGAAATTTTTCCTCACTTTCTATAAGCGCCTTGTCTACTGCTTTTTGTTTCGATACATCTCTTAAAAATCCCTCATATACGACGATATTCCCATTTGCGTCCTTTCTTACAGAAGCAGTTTCCAGACAATCGATAATCGTACCATCCTTTTTCCTTACCAATACTTCTAAATCTTTAACAAAACCATTTTTTTCAATCATTAATTGGAACTTTTTCTGGGCATTTTTATCTACATATAGTTTTTTAACATTAAGATTATGTAATTCTTTTTCGTTAAACCCAAGCAACTTTTCCATTGATTTGTTGAAATCAATCATCTGCCCATTTTTTGTTGAAATATATATTGCATCTTTAGAGTCTTCAAAAAGAGTTCGGTATTTTTTTTCACTCGTATGAATTTTTTCTTCTAACCCCATATTATAAAGAGCAAAGGCAATGTCATCCGCCAATTCTTTAAACAGGTCTACCTCTGCTTTATCAGCCACTATTCTATCCGTCATAGCTACACTCATTAATCCGAATATTCCACCGTGAGATCTTAAAGAAATCGTTAAATTATTGTATTTAGGATAATATTTCTGAAATGGACAATTGTGACAGTGTTCTGACCCTTTACTCAGGATAACCTTTTCCTGTAAAATGGCTCTTTTTCCACAATCAGGTGTTTTTCCCTCTTTGAGCAAGTTTTTTAATAATTGAAATTTCTTCCCCCAGCCAGATTGAGAGCTGCCCTTTAACCTTCCTTTAGGATCTAATAACGCAACCCATGCTCGGGGATATGCGCCATCACCAGTCAATATTTTACAGACTTGAGTAATTAACTTGTTACTATTCCGCTCTCTGACAATAAGTTTATTAACATTTCTGATTGTTTTTAATACAATATTGCTCCGTTGAAGCAAACGATTGCTGTGGCTTCTTTCCAAGGCAATTTCAATATTTGTATAAAGTTCCTTTTCATCAAATGGTTTTATAATGTAACTGTATGGAGCTATAATTTTTGCTCTATTTAGTATACGTTCGTCAGCATAAGCAGTTAAATATATAGCAGGTATATTAAAAGCATCTTTTAGACGTTTAGCAATAGTAATCCCATCACTTTTTCCCCGGATCATAATATCCATGAGAGCCAAATCGGGGATATCGGCAGCTGCTTTTTCCAGTGCATCCCTTCCATTGGCTGCAATACCGGTTACTTTATAACCCAAACGTTGAAGGGATTGTTGCAAGTCTTCTGCAATAATCAGTTCATCTTCAACAATCAGAATTTTTTTCTTATCCATCATGTTTCCCGATTAAGATTAAACCGGGTTGAGTATCGAAAAACCTGTTCATAGATTTTAACATGCGATCAATGTATAATTGATCGATTTTGCCTCATTTTACGTGCACCTTGTTGATTGAAAGTACAATATATATTGGTGACTGACTTTGTATTTTTTCAAGGTCAACATCCTGACCTTTAGAAGGTGAAGACACCTTCTAAAGGTGGTTGTTTTATTTAATATGAAGAGGAGAAGGACCCATTTTTAGTGCATCTGATTGGTTGAAAATACAAAATATATTTGTGACTGATTGTGTATTTTTGCAGTTGGAAAACATGTGATTATATATTATTTTTTCTTTCTTTCGTCCCCTCCTCGCATTTCTATCCCCCTTTTTTATGGGAAAATTTCTTGGCAAAAGTTCCCCTTAAAAATGGGGGATAGGAGGTTGTCATAATTTTTCATGCCAAATCATTCCAATGAACCGGAAATTGAATCATTCAAAAATTTCTAATCTTATATTAAGCAAATAATTTCAAGTAAAAAACATTTCCATTAGGTTTATTGGGTTCAACTCCAACAACAGCATTGTGGGCTTTGGCAATCCGGTGGACAATGGCAAGGCCCAGTCCTGATCCTCGTCTATTTCCTTTTTCCAATTGTACTTGGCGCGTAAAAACATGTTTTCGTTCATTTTCCGGGATTGTCTGCCCGAAATCCCTGACCAATAATGATATTTCATTTCCTGATTTTTCAGCCTCTACAATAATTCGTTTCCCTTGGGTAGCATATTTGATCGCATTGCTAATATAATTTTTTGGGATTTCTGAAATGATGGGGTTGGCGACTACCATCAAACTTTCAGGCAATTCTAATTCTAGTTTCATTCCGGCCTGATCCAACTGAGAAGAAAATTCCTGGGTAATCTCTTTGATCGCATTTACCAAATTTAGATCAGACGTTTCAATTTTATCCCCCATTCCTACTTGGGCAAGAGAAGTGGTATGTTTCATGACTTCCAGTAACGTATCACAACTATCCTGGATAATATCCAACATGATATTATCGGAAATATCTTCAGCTAACATCTGCCCAGCATTCAAAATATTTCCAATGGGGTTTTTCAGATCATGAGTAACGATATCTAATAACAAATTTTTCATATTATTAGATTCTTCCAGTTTTTCTGATAGACGTTTATATTTTTCTTGTGATTGCCTTAACTCGCCCTCTGATTTCTTTCTTGCTGTAATATCTCGAATAATTCCAATGGCACTCCATTGTTTTTCTATTCTTACAGCTGACAGTGACAATTCCAATGGAAATTCATTTCCTCCTTTTCGAATGCCCTCTAATTCCAATGTTTGACCAATGGCTGATCCTTTTCCGGTCTCTTTGAAATAATCAAATACATTATAAAAAGATTCTCGGTGAGTTTCAGGGACAATAATTTCATGCAATTCTTTGCCAATCATTTCAGCTTGGGGATATCCAAAAATTCTTTCTGAGGCTGGATTCCAGTAGGTAACCTTTCCAAAAGAATCCATCATAATAATAGCATCATTAGCCATTCCAGAAATGGTGTGGAATTTTTCTTCACTTGACTTCAAATCATTGAGCATTATTTGAAGTCCTTTGACCTGTTTCCTGCAGGCATTACCATATGACATAAACAGTTCGATAAACAGGGGAGAAACTTTTGCATTAATTTGTTCTCGAGACATATTGGTATATTTTTCTACTAAGTGGTCCAAAGATGTTTCCTGCATTCCAACCAGATCATCGGCGTAAATATTATCCGTAACACATTTGCGGCCGAATATTGAAATTTCAGTTCCCATTGTTTCTCCAGGGTTTTCAAAGTAGCGTAATACTAAATCAACGTATTGTTCTTTGACTTTTTTAATCATTACTTCATGTTTCCTTTCTGAAAAATAGTAAGTATGCTTATTGTTTCGGATCATTCCAAATGGCTCGCATGAATAATAAAAGCATATGTTAATTATTCAAATGGATATCCGGTCTGGACTTATTTATTAATTAACAACATCTATAACCACAATTTTGGTAAAATGAATGATCATTTCATTTTTTGGCGATCAATTTTGATTACGTATCAAAAATAAAAACCCCCGGTTTGTAACATAATCCGGGGGCTTTTCATAATGAAATATTTAGAAATGGGTTATTCAATTCCTAACAATTCTACTTCAAAAATGAGTGTACTGTTCGGGCCGCCGGGACCGCGAGATCCATTACCGTATGCCAAACTTGAGGGAACATACAATTCCCATTTAGAACCGACTGGCATTAACTGTAAGGCCTCTGTCCAACCTTTAATGACTCCCGTTACCGGAAAAGTGGCCGGTTTTCCCCGATTGTATGAACTATCAAATTCTTCTCCGTTTATCAGGGTACCTCGATAATGAACAGATACTTTATCCGTTGATTTTGGGATCGGTCCGTCTCCCTGTTGAATAATTTTATACTGAAGGCCGCTCTCGGTGGTAATGACGCTATCTCTTTTTCCGTTTTCAGCCAGAAAATCTTCCCCTTCTTTCAGATTTTTTTCTGCCTGGGCATTGGCCCTTATTCGAGATTTTTCCTGCATTTCCGTTTGAAAAGCCTTTAAAACGGACAACATTTCATCTTCGGTTAATTTCAGATCTTTACCTTGATAAGAAGAACTCCAGCCTTCAAAAAGAGCTTTTTCATTCATTTCTAATTCCTGGGCTCTCATACTTTTACCAATATCGACACCGATACTATAGCTTACTGAGTCAACCGATGATTCCAGGGGAACATTTTGTTTCTGATCGGAACCACAGCCAATGAGTAACCACATGGTTACAATGATTAATAAATGTTTCATAGTTACCTTTTCTATTTAATTGTGATATTTAAATAATGCATATTTCATGACGGGTCTGATTAATGCAGACCTTATGTTGGAATTTTTATCATCTGATATACACAAAAAATGCCGCTGAATATACAGAATCGGATCTTTCTCTGAAATAGCCTTATTTAGATTTTGTGCAGTTTAACTGCCGTGCCGTATACCAGTAATTCAGATGTTGTTTGCATAATCATTGATGTTTGGAACCGAACACCTACAACCGCATCTGCACCCAGGTCTCTGGCGCGAGTAATCATCCGTTGGAGTGATTGCTCCCTGGATTCAGCAAGCATTTTTGTATATTCAGTTATTTCACCCCCAACCAGTCCACGTAAGAAAGCAGAAATATCTTTACCTATATGTCTGGCTCGGATGGTATTTCCAACAACCACACCTAAATGTTCGGAAATTTCATTTCCGGTTACATCGTTTGTTGTTGAGATAATCATTGATCTATTTCTTTATATGATTTTTTATTTTCAGCTTCCCTGCTTTCTTTAACCATGTTGATCAGTATCAATATCACACCAATGATAATGGCTAATGTGGCGAGGCCCAAAATGGGGTTCCCCACAATAAAGGATATGATTTTCCCGATGAATACGAGTATAAACAAAACAACTCCACCAATAATTAAATAAAGACCTGTATCTTTCATGATGGTCAAACTCCTGTTTAATATGAATAATAATATGTATTTATAACTGTTTGAAAATAAACTATCCTCTGATTAGAATCTCTATAATTTTATCATGATAAATATAGATTTCGCCATTCGATCATTCAAAGGAGGATATGATGAAAATTTTCAATATGTCCTCACTTGCTTAAGAAGCAGAGTCCAAATTGCCATTGATGCTGCCCTGCCACTCTACACTATCGAGCCTTACCTCCATGGCAATTTAACCACCATGCTCATTACCCATACCCACGGAGATCATATTGCTTTCATTGATGAATACCTGGAAGCGTTTCCACAACTATTGATGGTGATTCATAATCAATCAGCCGATCGGATCAGGGCAATTAATGTTCATCCAACTCAGGATGGTGATATCATTCATCTGGGTGAGTTAAACATTCGAGTTCTGCACACTCCCGGACATTTCCCCGACAGCGTATGCTATGTCCTGGAAAACACTGTTTTTACGGGAGATACGCTTTTTGTGGGTCGAACAGGCAGGACAGTCAGTGTAGGTAGTCATACAGGACAACTCTATGATTCTGTGTATAATAAACTTCTGACTCTACCACCGGATACTATAATTTATCCTGGTCATGATTATGGGAAAACACCTACTATTTCAATTGAAAATAATATTGAAATCAGCCAGCTCTTACAGGCAAAAAATAAACAAGATTTTCTTGAACGAATGGCTGACTTTGAAACCAGCCGACTGGCTTAACTATCATCATAAGGAGTTCCTATGAAAAAGACATTAATGGGATTTATCATCGGTATTCTGTTCACCACATCGTTTTTTATTTTTGTGGGTGCAGCAGAATCTGAGAATGATTCCCTGAAATCTTTACTACTCAAAATTGAAGAATACATGGATACAGAATTGAATAAACAGACTGAAATTGGCCGGTATCAATTGCAGAGTTTCAATATTGACCGAACTCATTGGCATTATTTGCTCGATACTTCCACAGGTGAATTATACCGATTGGAACCCAGTCGGTCACCAGAAAATAGTAAATGGACTCTAATGTCCGCAGCCAATTTTGAAAAACCATAGGAATAAGTATAATGAAAAAACAATTTTATATTTTCCTCATATTTGGGTTCATCTTCTCATCTTGTCAAAAAAATACAAAAGGGTGTGATGAATGCGGCGGATCCATTCTGGATGGTTATTTTTTTAATGAAGTCAAAACGGAAGATCTGATTGTACTGGGTGAAATTGAAGGAATTCAGGTTGGAGCTTGTATCCGATATAAACTGGATGGAACCGACTTCGATTTAACTACAGTTCAAGTAGTGGATGACTGCTGCTGTACACAGTGATTTAGTGAAAATACAATATTATCAAAATTCGCAAAACCCCACACGGGCCGTGATCGGACTCCATGGGTGGACAGGAGATGAACATTCCATGGTTCCGGTAGCAAAATCCATGAACTTGGAAAATACAAAATGGTATATCCCAAGAGCGCCGTACAGATCTGATGTTGGAAAGGGGTTTACATGGTTCAGTGGAAACGAGGAGACCGGTTGGAAATATGACAAAACATTTGAAGTAACCACTTCCCTTATCACACAAGTCCTTGGAGATGGATTTGTACCAAAAAATATTTATTTAATTGGTTTTTCCATGGGGGCTGGTTTGTGTTTTCACGTCGCATTACGATTGGATTTTCCTCTCGGTGGAATCGTTCCGATCGCTGGGCTGATTAAAAATCCAGATCAATTAATATCCACTTCAACCAGAGCGAGTCGGAAGACACCTATTCTCATTCTTCATGGGACTCAGGATGAAATAGTAAACCCGGAATACAGTCGTAAAGCCTACCAACTTCTCAGAGATAACGGGTTCACCGTTCGTTTAGAAACCTATAAGGCGCCCCACAAAATTCCCCTTCGCACCGGAAAAATCATTAAAGAGTTTATGAGAAATAAACATATTCATTTCACCAATGAAAATCGAATCTGATTTGTGGGTTATTTGGTGCAGATAATAGAGGAATAATTCACTAAATTGGCTGATCATATCACAAGAAAGGAGTTTTTTACTCGACGAAAACCGGGTCAAAATTATCCTATTCATATTAAATCGGACTGGCCCACTCAAAGGGTGGCAGATATTCATAAACGATTTCTTCATGACCGGCCTATCCCTTATTATCCACCGAATAAGAAATATAATCCAGTTTCTATTTCACCCTCAGGTCATGGCGCCACAGTGGATTGGGATGAGTCGTCTGCGGCTCATTTATTAAGAAGAACTCTGTTTGCACCTACTTTATCTGAAATTTTATCTACCGCATCAGAACCACTGGAGAATACGGTCACAGCTCTCTTGGCAGATCAAGCCCAGCCGATACCACCGGGGGACTGGGTCAATGAACCTCCTCCCCAATGGGATACAATGACCGATCAGGAAATTTTGGATCTGATTTCTTTATATTATGAACGATTATTTCTCATGGTTAGATGGTGGATGAATCGCATGGCTTCTCAACCCATGTCCATTACAGAGAATATGACCTTGTTCTGGCATGATCATTTTGCCACCGCCCTGGGAGGTGTTCTTTTCCCCCAGGCCATGTATGAACAAAATGCCATATTGCGAGAACATTGTTTAGGAAATTTCAGGGAATTATTACGCCGGGTTAGTTTTGGACCGGCGATGATGATTTGGCTGGACACTAATTCTAATACAGTCAGTCATCCCAATGAAAATTTTGCCCGGGAATTGTGTGAACTTTTTACACTTGGCGTTGATCATTATACTCAAACTGATGTGGTGGAAGCTGCAAGAGCTTTTACAGGCTATAGTACTAACGGAGTCGAAACCAATTATGTTTATGATCAACAGACCGGTTATGGTTGGCATTGGGACAATCATCACGATTTTGGCCAAAAAACCTTTTTAGGCCAAACAGGTAATTTTGATGGGGATGATATTATCGAAATCATTCTTCAACTGGATGTAACGGCCATCTTTATTTGTGAAAAAATATATCGATGGTTCATTTACGAAGTTCCAGATGCGAATATGGTTAATGAAATGGCCACCATTTTCAGGAATAATGATTACGAGATTAAACCGGTAATAGAATTCATGTTATCCAGTGATCATTTTTTTGATGTTAATTTCCGAGGCTCTGTGATTCGTAACCCACTCTCTCTCACCCAGGGAATAATTCGGATGATGGGACTGAGTGCAGAAGATTTCCCTGACTCCTTGATGATAGATGTGCAGTATTTTCTAGGAATGATTCCACTGGATCCTCCCAATGTTAGTGGATGGACTGGTTATCGCTCCTGGTTGAATTCCATTACACTTCCCATTCGAAAATATTTCACCAGTTTTATTATTGACGGGCAGGATCCCTTTGGTGGCGATTTGGGATTTCAGCCGGATGTAATTGCCTTGGCTCAGACGACCTCTGACCCCAATAGTGCGATAACGGTAGTTCATGACCTGGCCAGGTTGTTTTTTCCCTTTGAATTGAATGAGAACTTACAAAATCAACTATTAGGTGTTCTCCTCGAAGGTGCAGCGGTATATGACTGGGATATTAATGATGCAGGCTCACCCCAGCGATTAAGAAACCTGATAAAATATATGATGCGAAAACCGGAATTCCAGCTTTTATGAAACGACGAGATTTTATTAAAACCAGTATGTTGCTTTCTCTTTTTGGTGCAGCGAGAGTTCCGCTCCTTGCCTTGGGAAAATCGCCACAACATATTATTCGCCGTACCGGTACCTGGGATACAGACCGCATTCTAGTATTGATTAAACTGGATGGTGGCAACGATGGTTTAAATACAGTGATTCCGGTCTATGATTCTCTTTATCACCAAAAACGTCCCACCCTGGCTGTTTCAGAAAATGATGCCTTGATGGTCGACGATGAAAGTGGTCTCCATCCAGTCATGTCATCGCTCATTCCTGTTTTTCAGGAAGGAGAAATGGGTATTATTCATGGAGTCAGCTATCCCGATAGTAATTTGTCCCACTTTCGTTCCTCGGATATTTGGGTGACTGGATCACCGGCTAATGAAATATGGAATACCGGTTGGCTTGGAAGACTGTTTTTAACTGAATATCCCCAATTTCCGGAAGAAGCACCATCTCATCCCATCGCCATACAATTTGGAAGTGCTAACCTGCTAGAATTTCAAACAGAGCAATCCAACTTTGGCTCCATGCTATTTGATCCTGACCTGATGTATTCTCTGGTAAATGAAAATTATATTCCCGGTACTGCCGATCCTCCCCCAACCACATTTGGAGGGGAAGAATTAACATTTGTCAGGGAATTAGATATCAGCACATTTGAATATTCTGAAGAAATTTTTAACGCAAGTGATGCAGGAAATCTAACGGTTGAATATCCCAGCACGAACTTGGGAGAACAATTGGCTGTCACTGCCAAATTAATTTCCGGAGGATTAATGACTCCTATTTATCGTCTCCATATCAGTGGATTCGATTCCCACGCAGGGCAAGCCACTCAACAACCTCCCTTACTGGAAGAATTATCAAATGCTGTTTCTACCTTTCTCCAGGATTTAAAAAATCAAGGGTTGGATCATCGGGTGATGGTTATGACCACATCCGAATTCGGAAGACGCGTAGAAGAAAATGGTTCGAGTGGAACTGATCATGGTACCAGTGGCCCCGTTCTTATTTTTGGTTCAACGATTATTGGCAATATTTACGGGTCTCAACCCAGTTTATCCGATCTAGATACGAACCAAAACCTTTTGGTTGAACACGACTTTAGGCAAATATATTCCACAATTATTGAAGACTGGTTTGGCCTGGATCACTCTGTGACTCAAAATGTGTTTCAAGATACATTTGATACCATTCCTTTTATAGCAAATCCATTATCGGTTGATACAACACCTTCTCTTCCGACCCATTTTATTCTTTATCCTGCATTTCCCAATCCTTTTAATCCTACGACAAATATCCGGGTTGAACTGTTCCACCCAGCCCGTGTGACTATTCGGATTTTTGATGTTAAAGGAAAAGAAGTCCAAACACTCTCTCTTGGTAAGGTTGATTCAGGCCGGCACAATTTTCATATTAATGGACGCTATCTTGCATCCGGAGTCTATCATGTCCAGATTGAAGCAAATGGCAGCATCAGATCCCAACGGATTACACTAGTAAAATAATTTCTTAACTCCATCGCAAGACTTGAGTCAA